>JBILSW010000118.1:0-7466 GCA_044371895.1 Rubrivivax sp. | reverse complement strand
TCCGTCTGTCGCCGGCCCGCCCCGGCCGCCGGGTCAGCCCCCGAAGGGCTTCACCCCGAACAGCACGCCGTGCGCCCAGAAGGCCGTCACGGCCCAGGCCCCGACGCCCACCGCCACCGCCACCAGCGTGGGCGCGCCACGGCCGGCGGGGTAGACGGTTCCCGCGGCGCGGTCGCGCCCGCGCGCGGCGCGGAAGCTCAGCACCGCCCACAGCAGGAAGCCGCCGAACAGCAGGATGTCGGCAAGCATGCCGTTGGCCAGCAGGTGCGACAGCGCCCACACCTTCACGCCCAGCACCATCGGGTGGTGCAGCCGCGCCTTGATGGCGTTGCCCGGCACGTAGGCCGCGGCCAGCAGCACGAACGACACCAGGGTGAGCAGCGCCGCGAGGTGGCGCGTCCAGATGGGCGCAATCCAGACACTCTGCGGGGTCTCGCGCGTCGCGCCGTAGCCCACGACGATGAGCACCAGACCCGCCAGCGCGACGACGGAGTACGCGCCCTTGTAGCCGAGCTCTCCCAGGCGGGCCTGCAGCGCCGTGCGCGGCCCCTCGCCGAACACGCGCGCCGAGTGAACGCCCAGGAACAGGATCAGGCCGAGGATCAGCAGCGTCATGGCGGTGGTGCGGTGGCGGCGGCAATGGGCGCGATTGTGGCGCCGCCGGACGCGCTTTTTGCCTGGGGCCGTCGGGTCAATCGGCGGCGCTGGCCCGGCACCGCCCCGGTCGACCACAATCGCGCCCGTTTTCCCTCCACCCCCCACCCGAGCCTTCCCGAAAGGATCCCCGCCATGACGCCGCGACCCTCGTTCCTTCGCCGCAGCCTGCTCGCACTTGCCGCCACGGGCCTGGCCGCCTTTGCCGGCGCGGCCGCCGCGCAGGGCGGCTCGACGGTGCTGAACATCCTGCACTGGGCCGACTACATCGCCCCGGACACGATCGCCAACTTCGAGAAGGAAACCGGCATCAAGGTCAAGTACGACAACTTCGACTCCAACGAGACGCTGTTCGCGCGCCTGGTAGCCGGAAAGACGGGCTACGACATCGTCGTGCCGGGCGCGCACTTCGCGCAGAAGGCCATCGAGGCCGGGCTGCTGCTGCCGCTGGACCGCAGCAAGCTGTCGAATTGGAAGAACCTCGACACCGGGCTGCTGGCCAAGCTGGCCGAGGCCGACACAGGCAACAAGCACCTGGTGAACTGGCTCTGGGGCTTCGTCACCGTGGGCGTCAACACGGCCAAGGTGAAGGCGGCCCTGGGCAGCATGCCGATGCCGGCCAACCCGCTGGACCTGGTGTTCAAGCCCGAGTACGCGAGCAAGGTCAAGACCTGCGGCCTGCACGTGCTCGACTCGGCCTCCGAGGTGGTGCCGGTGGCCATGCTTTACGCCGGCAAGGACGGCTTCAGCAACACCGCCGCCGACTACGACGCTGCGCGCGCCGTGCTGGCGGCGGCGCGCCCGCACATCACGCGCATCGCCTCGCCCGGCCCGATCAACGACTACGCCAACGGCAGCATCTGCTTGTCCATCGGCTACTCGGGCGACTTCCTGATCGCCAACCAGCGCGCGGTCGAGGGCAAGACCGGCCAGAAGATCGACGTCATGATCCCGCCGCTCGGCGCGACGCTGTTCTTCGACTCGATGGCCATTCCGAAGGACGCGAAGAACGTCGAGAATGCGCACCGCTTCATCGACTACATCCTGCGCCCGCAGGTGCACGCCTCGCTGACCAATCAGGTCTTCTACGGCAACCCGAACGCGGCCTCCAAGCCCTTCGTCAAGCCCGAGATCGCCAGCAACCCGGTGGTGTTCCCGCCGGAATCGGAGCTGAAGAAGATGACCATGCCCAAGGTGCTGAGCCGCGAGGCCCAGCGCGTGCAGACGCGCGTGTTCACCAACTTCAAGGCCAACCGACGCTGAGCGGCCACGCCGCCCGGCCGGTGCCAAGCGGGCCGCCTATCATCTGGCAGCATGAAATCGCTGAAATTCGTGCTCCTGCCGCTGATCGTGCTGGCCGTGCTGGCGACGGGCTGGGTCTGGGCCGCGCTGAGCTGGAGCTACTCGGAGGGCGAACGCGCCGGCTGGGTGCAGAAGCTCAGCAAGAAGGGCTGGATGTGCAAGACCTGGGAGGGCGAGCTCTCCCTGGTGTCGCTGCCCGGCAGCACGGCGGAGAAGTTTTTCTTCACCGTGCATGACCAAGCCGTGGCCGCGGACATCACGCGCCACATCGGCAAGCGTGTGGCTCTGCACTACGAGGAGAAGGTGGGCCTGCCCAGCAGCTGCTTCGGTGAGACGCGGCACTTCGTCACCAAGGTCACGCTCACCGAAGACATCCCGCTGGCGCCCGGCATCAGCCTGCCGAACCCGCCCAGCGCCGTGCCGGCAGCCCCGGCCGCCAGCCGCTAGGCCACAGCCCGGCACGGCGGCCAAAGACCCGCCGCGCCGGGGGGGGTGGTCACGCCTTGTGCCAGACGACGACCCTGCGCATTCCCACCCAGGTGTCGTAGTTCTTCGCGAACAGGTCTTCGATGCGGTTGCGCTTGACCTTGAAGGTCGGCGTGATGAGGTCGTTGTCGACCGTCCAGGCCTCGGCCGTGACGACCAGGCAGTCGAGCTGCTCGTGCGGGTCGAGCTGCTCGTTGATCGCCTTGATGTGGGCCGCCAGCGAGGCCTCGAGCTCCGCGCGGCCCTCGCCGCTGCCCGCCTTGCGCACGGCGTCGACATTGAGCATGGCCAGAGCCAGCGGCTGGCCCAGGTTGGCACCGGTCACGCAACAGGCTTCGATGGCGTTGTGCATGACGAGCCTGTCCTCGATGGGCGCGGGCGCGACGTACTTGCCCTTGCTCGTCTTGAACAGGTCCTTCACGCGGCCGGTGATCTTGAGGTTGCCCTCGCCGTCGAGCGCGCCCTTGTCGCCGGTGCGCAACCAGCCGTCCTCGGTGAAGGTCTCCTGCGTCAGCTCCGGCTGCTTGTAGTAGCCGAGCATGAGGCAGGGTGCCTTCATCTGGATCTCGCCGGTGACGGGATCGATGCGGCTTTGCACGCCGTCGTAGGGCAGGCCCACCGTGCCCGGGCGCTGCTTGCCCGGCAGCGTGGCATGGCTCACGCCGCAGTTCTCGGTCATGCCGTAGACCTCGACCAAGTCGAGGCCTAGCTTGTTGTACCAGCGCAGCAGCTCGGGCGGCATCGGCGCGGCGCCGCCGGCGGCGAACACGCACTCCTGCAGGCCCAGCGCGGAAAGGATTTTCTTGCGCACGATGCCTCCGAGGATGGGGATCGACAGCAGCAGATCCAGCTTCTTCGGCGGCATCTTGGCGCTGATGCCCTGCTGGAACTTCACCCACAGGCGCGGCACGCTGAAGAACACCGTGGGACGGGCGCGCTGCAGGTCGGCGGTGAAGGTCTCCAGGCTCTCAGCGAAGTACACGTGCATGCCGGTGGCCAGCACGCCGTGCTCCACCAGCGTGCGCTCGGCCACGTGGCTCAGCGGCAGGTAACTCAGCATGCGCGCGCTGCTGTTGATGGCCGGCACGCGCTTCAGGCCGCTCTGCACGCCCCAGGCAAAGGTGCCGAAGCTGTGCATCACGCCCTTGGGCGCGCCGGTGGTGCCGCTGGTGTACATGATGGTGGCCAGCTCGTCGGCCGGGCGTACAGGGTTGCCCTTGAGCGGCTCGGTCCTGGCGACGATGTCGTCCCAGCCCGGGTAGCTCGCCTTCGCGTCGTCGGGCGACAGCGGGTGCGAGATGCACGGAAGGCCGGCCGGGATGCCGGGCTTCATGCCCTCCCAGCCGTCAAGCTTGCCGACGATGCACAGCTTGCTCTCGCTGTGGTCGAGGATCTGGCGGATGGTGCCGGCGGCCAGCGTGGGGTACAGCGGCACCGAGACAAAGCCGCCCAGCCAGATGGCGAAGTCGCTCATCAGCCAGTGCGCGGTGTTCTTGCTCAGCAGCGCCACGCGGTCGCCGGGCTGCAGGCCCAGGCTCTGCAGGTGGGCGGCCATGCGGCGGGCCTGGTCCATGACCTGGCGCCAGGTGAACTCCACGACCTGGCCGCCGCCCATGGGCTGCGTGAAGACGATCCTGTCGGGGGTCGTGGCTTCCCAGTGGTACAGGCGTTGCAGCGCCAGCGCGTCGGGCGAAACGGTTACAGCCATGGTGTTCGCAGGCACGGTCGGCCCGCTCCGGGTTGGTGCAGGGTCCGGCAGGGTACCGAATCGGACGGGCCAGCCGCCAGCGGGCTTTCCTCAGGCGCTTCACCCACTCCCGGGTGAGTCGGCTCAGTCGCCGCCGGCCGAGAGGGCCTCGGCCCGCTGCCCCAGCTCGTGGCGCAGCGCGCCCAGCGCGCGATCAGCGTCCAGACCGGCCTGCGCGGCCACGGCGGTGGCGGCCGCCTCGGCGTCGCCGGGCTCGGTCTCGACGAGGTGGGCCAGCACCGACAGCGCGCAGATCTCGCGCCGCGTCGGCGCCGTCGGCAGCTCGCGCGTGGCCTGCGCCTGAACGTGGTGGCGTACGCTGTGCACGGCCGGGGCGGCCAGGCCCCAGCTTTCGCACAGGGCGGCGCCCAGTGCGTCGTGGCTGACACCGAAGCCGACGCGCTCCATCTCGACCAGCGCCATGTCGTCGGCGGCGGCGGCGGCGGCGGCGCGCAGCATGGTGCGGTAGTGGTCAGGCGCGTGGCGGTACAGCACGGCCTTGCCGCACTCCTCGAACAAACCGGCGGCGTGCGCATCCCAGGCGTCCTGCGACAGGCTCTGCGCCAGCCGCGACATGACGCGGCTGCGCCAGGCGGCGCGCTTCCAGATCGGGGCGAGCTCGGGGGCTGGCGGGAAGGCCGCGCGCAGGCCCATCTCGAAGGTGACACCCGCCACCTCGCGCATGCCCAGGTAGGTGATGGCCTGGTGCACGTTCTGCACGCGGCCCTTCAGCCCGTACAGCGACGAGTTCACGGCCTTCATCACGGCCGCGGCCAGCGCCATGTCGGATTCGATCAGCGCCGCCGCCGCCAGCAGGTTGATGTCGTCTTCGGCCATCAGCAGCGACAGCTTCACCAGGGCCTGCGGCTGCGCCGGAATGTCGATGTCGAGCTTACGCAGTTCGGGGTTCACGGACATGGCAGGGGCGTGGCGGACCAGGGCTGGATATCGACGATGCTAGGCCGCCGGGCCGCGTGCCATCGCCGGAAACGGCGGCGGATGCCGGCGCACTTCGCGCCGCAGCGACGCCGTCAGACGGCCGTGCGCAGCACGGCCAGCCGCCGGTACAGCAGCCCGCGCGACACCCCCAGCGTGCGCGCCGCCCGCGAGACGTTGCCCCCGCAGCGTCGCAACGTCTCGAGCACCAGCCGATGGTCGTGCTCGGCCAGCGTCGGCTCGGGTTCCCGGGCCAGGGGCGGCGGTTCGGTTGCCGCCGGCGGCGGCGGGGCGCCCGCCCCGCGCTGCAACTGCAGCGACGACTGCAGCCACACCTCCAACCCGTTGGCCAGGCGCACCGGCTGCGCCGCCTGCTGCGCGCCGCAGGACAGCAGGGCCGCCGTGTCCAGACCGAACAGCTCGCTGGCGGCCAGCGCGGCAGGGGCTGCGCCGGCCGCTGGCAGGCCCAGCAGCCGCCGGCCGACCTCGTTGATCCACCGCAGCGTGCCGCGCCCGTCCACCCCCGCCAAGCCCTGCAGCGGCGTGCCCAGCAACAGCGGGTCGGCCTGAAAGCGCAGGACCAGGCAGTCGCCGTCGGGTGCCTCGAGCAGGGCGTTCTCGATGGCGCCCGCGTACAGGCCGACGAGCGCCGCGGCGTCGAAGCCGAACTCCTGACCCTCCACGGTGAGATCGAGCACACCGGCCAGGCGACCGTGGCGGTCGCGGATCGGGGCCGCGGAGCAACTCAGGCTGCCACAGATGTCGAAGAAATGCTCGCCGCGCGAGACGCTGCAGGCCTGTCCGGCGTGCAGCACGATGCCGGGCGCGGTGGTGCCGACGGCGTGCTCGGACAGGTCGACGCCGACGCGAGCGGCCAGCGTCAGCACCGGCTGCTCGCCGCCGCCGCTGTGGCGCGGCGTGGCGTGCATCACCACGCCCTCGGCGTCGCAGAGCAGCGCGCGCGCGCTGGGGGCGGCCAGCACTTGCTCGAGCCTGGGCATCACCGCCGCGGCCGCGGCCAGCAAGGGCCGGCCACGCTGCAGCGCGGAGTGGCGGCGCGAGGGCGTCACCGGCTCGAAGGCCAGCCGCTCGGGGGTGGCGCGGCGGGAAGCCAGGCAGCGCTGCCACGACTGGATCACCGGCTCCGACACCAGCCCGGTGGGCCGCTGCCCGTCGGAGAAGAAGCGCTCGCGGGCCAACGCCGTGCGCGCCGGGGCTCCGGCGAAGAAGGGCTGCGCCGGCAGGGCCTGGGCCCGTGGCGCACGACGCGGGGCGTTCATGCGGGGCAGTTTGTGCCATGACGGAACACTCCGGGCACCGGGAAAGCCCTTTGTAGGCGGGGCGTGCACGCCGCAAGAACCTAAGCGCCCCGAAAGTGTGCCCTTCCCATTCGAAGGAGACGACCATGACGCTGTTCCGCTCCGGCCTGCTCGCGGCCGGCCTCGCCCTGATGGCTGCCGCGGCCGGCGCGCAGCCCGCGCAACCCGCCAAGGGGTCGCCCGAGCACATCCGCGCCGCCACCAGCCGCATCGACACCGCGGCGATTCGCAGCAACGCGCGGACCACGGCCGACTGGCCCAGCTACGGCCTCGACCACGCCGAGACACGCCACTCCCGGCTGCGGCAGATCGACGCCGGTAACGTCGGCCGGCTGGGACTGGCCTGGAGCTACAACCTCGAGAGCAACCGCGGCGTCGAAGCCACGCCGGTGGTGGTCGACGGCATCATGTACGTCACCGCCAGCTGGAGCATCGTGCACGCCGTCGACGTGCGCACCGGCAAGCGGCTGTGGGTCTTCGACCCGCAGGTCGACCGCGCCTTCGGCTACAAGGGCTGCTGCGACGTCGTCAACCGTGGCGTCGCGGTCTACAAGGGCCTGGTCTTCGTCGCCAGCTACGACGGGCGCCTGTTCGCGCTGGACGCGGCCACCGGCGCCAAGCGCTGGGAGATCGACACCATCATCGACCGCAAGTTCAGCTACACGATCACCGGCGCGCCGCGCGTCTACAAGGGCAAGGTGATCATCGGAAACGGCGGCGCCGAGTACGGCGTGCGCGGCTACATCACCGCCTACGACGCGGTCACCGGCCGGCAGGCCTGGCGCTGGTTCACAGTGCCGGGCGATCCGTCCAAGCCCTTCGAGGACGAGTCGATGGCCCGCGCCGCCAAGACCTGGGACCCGGCTGGCAAGTGGTGGGAAGCCGGTGGCGGAGGCACGGCCTGGGACGCCATGGCCTTCGACCCCGAGCTCAACCTGATGTACGTGGGCACCGGGAACGGCAGCCCCTGGGCGCAGAAGAAGCGCAGCCCGGCCGGCGGCGACAACCTCTACCTCGCCAGC
>JBILSW010000117.1:0-7480 GCA_044371895.1 Rubrivivax sp. | reverse complement strand
CGAGCGAGATGTCCTTCAGCGGCCGGTCGAACTGCGGCTCGCAGACGGCGCGGATGGCGCCCTCGAGCTCGCCGACGCGCGTGCCCGGCGGCACCCAGCCGCTCTCGATGTGCAGCTCGGCCACGCGCTTGTAGTCGCGCCGGAAGAAGGCGATGAAGTTGAAGGCCAGGTACTCCTTGTCGGTCTCGGTGAGCGTGCCGATGATCCCGAAGTCCAGCGCGATGTAGCGCCCGAAAGTGGCCACATCCAGGCTCACCATGATGTTGCCGGGGTGCATGTCGGCGTGGAAGTAGCCGTCGCGGAACACCTGCGTGAAGAAAATGGTGACGCCGTCGCGCGAGAGCTTCTTCAGGTCGACACCGGCCTCGCGCAGGCGCTCGATCTGACTGATGGGCACGCCCTTCATGCGCTGCATCACGATCACGCTCTCGGTGCACAGCTCCCACACCATCTCGGGGATCATCACCAGGCCCAGGCCGTCCATGTTGCGGCGCAGCTGCGTGGCGTTGGCGGCCTCGCGCACGAGGTCGAGCTCGTCGTGCAGGTAGCCGTCGAACTCGGCCACCACCTCGCGCGGCTTCAGGCGTCGGCCGTCGGCGCTCAGGCGCTCCACCCAGGCGGCCAGGGTGTGAAGCAGGGTCAGGTCCTGCTCGATGACCTCGCGCATGCCCGGCCGCAGCACCTTCACCGCCACCTCGCGACCGTCCTTCAGCTCGGCGAAGTGCACCTGCGCGATGGAGGCGCTGGCCACCGGCTCGGCGTCGAAACGCGCGAACACCTCGCCGATGGGCCGGCCGAAGGCCTTCTCGACAAGCGCGCGCGACTGCGCGGCGGGGAAAGGGGGCACGCGGTCCTGCAGCCGGGCCAGTTCGTCGGCCACGTCCAGCGGGATCAGGTCGCGGCGCGTCGACAGCACCTGGCCGAACTTGACGAAGATGGGCCCCAGGCGCTCCAGGCCCTGGCGCAGGCGCTCGCCGCGCGGCCGGTCGAGCCGGCGGCCCAGCGTGGCCAGGCGCACCAGCCCGCGCACCCAGGGCTGGCGGAAGGCGCTTAGCGCGACCTCGTCCAGGCCGAAGCGCAGCACCGTGACGACGATGAAGGCCAGGCGCACGAGGTGCTTCATCGCGGCCGCCCCGGCGCCGCGCCGTGGGCGCGTTCAGCCACGGCGCGCGCGCAGGCTTTCGCCGATGGACGACAAGCCTTGGAGCGCCGTGCGCAGCCCCTGGCCCAGCATGCGGCCTACCGGGTGCAGCACGCCGGCGACCTGGGGGCCGAACAGGCGCTCCAGGTCGGCGGCCACGTCCCAGCGCAGGTTCTGCAGCAGCCAGTTCACATCGCCGGCCAGGGCAGCATCGCCCTCGATGCGGACGGCAGGCGGCTCGCCGCCCAGGGCCTGCGCGACCAGCAGCGCCGGGTTCGCGGCATCGACCGTGACGTGCAGCTGTGCCGCGCCATCGGCCGCCGGGGCGAGACCCTCCGCGCCGTTCCACTGCAGCAGGCCCGCCGGCGTGATGCGCCACGACAGCACCGGCGGCGGCGGCAGCAGCGCCGGCCAGCGCTCGAGCGTGAGCTGCAGCGTGGCGCCGCGGTGCGGCAGCAGCCGCTCGGCGGCCACGGCCTCGGAGGCGAGCACGTGGTTGAGCAGCAACGTCAGCCGTTCGGCCAGCGCTGGCGCGAGCATGGCCTGCAGACTGTGCAACATGCCGCGATTGTAGGCAGCAGCTCTTCGCCGGGCTCCGCGTTCCCTCTTGCCCCGGGGGGTGGCGTCCACGGATCCGACACGGGGATGGGCCAGAATCGAGCGCTTTCGCTCCTGTCGATTCGCGGTGCCGGATGCGCCAGCGGCCGCGAACGCTCCTGATGTTCGAAGAACGAGGCTACAAGAGGACCTTCTACAGCGCGCCACAATCGGTGACGTCGCTGGTGGCGGCCTTCCTGGAGCCCTCGCTCACGGTGGCGGTTTTCCTGGCGGTCTCGCGCTTCTTCGACGAGCCCATCGGCCGCTCCGACCTCACGCTGTGCCTGCTGGTGTTCGCGCTCACCTTCCCGGGGCGCAACCGCTTCTGGGACCGGCCGCTGAACGCCGCTGTCGACATCGGCACCTCGTGGCTGGCGCTGTTGGCCATCCTGCTGCTGTGCGGCTACGCCACGCGCAGCCTGCATCTGTTCGAGCCCGCGATCGTGCTGTGGTGGTCCATGCTGACGCCGGCACTGCTGTGGCTGACGTACTTCGGCGGCCGTGCCCTGCTGCGCCGCGTGGCGGCCCGGCCCGCGAACCGCCGCACCGCCGTGGTGGTGGGGGCCGGCGCGCTGGGCGTGAAGGTGGCGCAGGCCTTCCGCGCCCGCGGCGACATCGGGCTGTCGTTCCTGGGCTACTTCGACGACCGCGCCGACGTGCGGGTCGACCCCGACGCCATGAAGCAGCGCCTGGGCAGCCTGCGCCAGGTGGCGCAGTACGTGCGCGAAAACGGCGTGCACGAGGTCTACATCACGTTGCCGCTGGGCAGCCAGCCGCGCATCGTGGAACTGCTCGAGCAGGTGCAGGGCACCACGGCCAGCGTGTTCTTCGTGCCCGACGTGTTCGGCATCAGCATCATCCAGGGCCGGCTGCAGGACATGAACGGCGTGCCCGTGGTCGGCCTGTGCGAGACCCCGTTCACCGGCACCAACCGCCTGGTCAAGCGCCTGTCTGACGTCATCCTGGCCTCGCTGATCCTGGTGCTGATCTCGCCGCTGCTGCTGGTCATCGCCGCTGGCGTGAAGATGTCCAGCCCAGGGCCGGCGATCTTCCGCCAGCGCCGCAACGGCCTGGACGGCACCGAGATCGTGGTCTGGAAGTTCCGCAGCATGCGTGCGCAGGACGACGGCGCGGTGGTGCCGCAGGCGACGAAGGACGACCCCCGTGTGACGCCTTTCGGCGCCTTCCTCCGCCGCACCTCGCTGGACGAACTGCCGCAGTTCTTCAACGTGCTGCAGGGCCGCATGAGCATCGTGGGCCCGCGCCCGCACGCGGTGGCGCACAACGAGCAGTACCGCCAGCTGATCAAGGCTTACATGGTGCGCCACAAGGTCAAGCCCGGCATCACCGGCTGGGCGCAGATCCACGGCCACCGCGGCGAGACCGACACCATCGAGAAGATGCAGGCCCGCGTGGAATACGACCTCGAGTACCTGCGGAACTGGACGCTGGGACTGGACCTGCAGATCATCGCGCGCACCATCAAGCTGGTGTTCTTCGACCGCCATGCGTACTGAACGCCGGCTCGCCCCGCTCACCCTGGCCGCATGGCTCGCGCTGGCCGGCGGCGCCGCCCACGCCCAGGCCAGCCCCTGGTTCGTGAGCGGCCAGCTGTCGGTGACGAACGACGACAACCTGCTGCGGCTGGGCGACGGGCAGCCGCCGCTGGCCGGCCAGAGCCGCAGCGACACCGTGAGCAGCGCGGCGATCATCGGCGGGTTCGACCAGCCCATCGGACGCCAGCGGCTGCAGGCCAACCTCACGCTGCGCCAGAACCGCTTCGACCGCAACGACCGCTACGACAACGAGAGCTACAGCGGCGGCGTGTCGCTGGACTGGACGACCGTGAACCGCCTGTCGGGCCGGCTTGGCGCCAGCAGCTCGCGCGCGCTGTCGACCTTCAACGCCGAGGTCATCGGCCTGCTCGCGCAGCGCAACTTCGAGACCACCGAGGCCGCGGACGCGAGCGTGCGGCTCGGCCTGGTCACCGCCTGGAGCCTGGAGCTAACGGGCACGACGCGCCGGACGCGCAACTCGCTGGACCTGCCCACCGTGCAGGCGCAGAACCTCGACCAGGACAGCGCCGCCGCCGGCCTGGCCTGGCGGCCGGGCGCGGCCTTCGACGCCACGCTGTCGGCGCGCGAGTCGCGAGGGCGCTTCCCGACCTTCCGCAGCGTCAACGGCAGCTTCGAGGACGACCGATTCACGCAGCGCAGCCTGGAGCTGGCCACGGGCTGGCAGCCCAGCGGGGCCAGCCGGCTCGAGGCCCGCATCGGCAGCGGCCAGACGCAATACCCCCGCGGCGGCGACCGCGACTTCGACAACGTCAGCGGTTCGCTCAACTGGACCTGGCGGCCCACCGGCAAGCTCACCGCCTACACCGGGCTGTCGCGCGAACGCGGCCAGGACAACTACCCGACCTTCGTGCGCGTGCCGGCGGGCTTCTTCCTCGTCGACCTGCCGGCCGTGCAGGCCAACCTGCGCACCATCGAGACGCTCCGCGGTCAGCTCGACTGGGCGGCCAGCGCCAAAGTGGGCGTATCGGCCAGCCTGCAGTACGCGCGGCGCGACGTGAGCGTGCGCACCCGCACCGTGCTCGACGACGTGCTACGAGGCAGCGCCGAGGGCATCGACCAGACGACAATCGTCTCGCTGGGCGCGCGCTGGTCGGCCATGCGCTGGGCGCAGCTGGGCTGCGACCTGCGCCACGAGAAGCGCCGCGCCACCGGCAACGTGACCGACGGGCTGACGGGCACCAGCCTGTCCTGCTCGGCCCAGGCCACGCTGCGCTGAAGGCCCACGGACCCCCGGGAGCCCGCATGACCACCATCCTCCTGACCGGCGCCACCGGCTACATCGCGTCGCACACCTGGCTGGCGCTGTGGCAGGCAGGCTTCGAGGTCGTGGGTGTCGACGATTTCCGCAACAGCTCGCCGCGCGTGCTGGAGCGGCTGGCCGACCTCGGCGGGCGCACGCCGGTACTGGAGCGCGCGGACGTCTGCGACGCCGCGGCCATGGCCGGCGTGTTCGCGCGCCACCGCATCGATGCCACCGTGCACTTCGCGGCGCTCAAGGCGGTGGGCGATTCGGTGGCGCAGCCGCTGGCCTACTTCCGCAACAACATCGACGGCCTGCTCACCGTGTGCGAGGCGATGCGCGCGCACGGCGTGGGCCGCCTCGTCTTCAGCTCCAGCGCCACCGTCTACGGCGAGCCGGAGCAGTTGCCGCTGACCGAGGACGCCCCGGTCAGCTCCACCAGCCCCTACGGCCGCACCAAGCTGCTGGGCGAGCAGATCCTGGCCGACCTGGGCGCCTCCGACCCCGCCTGGCAGACCGCCGTGCTGCGCTACTTCAACCCGGTGGGCGCCCATGCCAGCGGCCGCATCGGCGAAGACCCGCGCGGCACGCCCAACAACCTGATGCCCTACGTCAGCCAGGTGGCCGTAGGCCGGCGCGCGGCGCTGTCGGTGTTCGGCAACGATTACGACACGCCCGACGGCACCGGCGTGCGCGACTACATCCACGTCGTCGACCTCGCCGAGGGCCACGTGGCCGCACTGCGCCGGCTGCTCGATCACCCCGGCTCGTTCACGGTGAACCTGGGCACCGGGCGCGGCTACAGCGTGCTGGAGGTGGTGGCGGCCTTCGCCGCCGCCAGCGGCCGCGCAGTACCCTACGAGATCCGGCCGCGCCGCCCCGGCGACGTGGCGGCCTGCTGGGCGGACCCGACCCGCGCGAGCGAGTTGCTCGGGTGGCAAGCCAGGCTAGACCTGGCCCGCATGTGCGCCGACGCCTGGCGCTGGCAATCGAACAACCCGAGGGGGTACGAATGAAGCACTCGACCACGCCACTGGCCGTGTGGCCGGTCATCATGGCCGGCGGGTCCGGCACGAGGCTGTGGCCGCTGTCGCGCAGCGGCTTTCCGAAGCAGTTCCTGGTGCTGGGCCACGACTCGCAGAGCCTGTTCCAGCAGGCCGTGGCGCGGCTGCTCGCGCTGGGCGGCGACGGCATCGAGGTGGCGCGGCCGCTGGTCGTGGGCAACGAGGAGCACCGCTTCATGGTGCTGGACCAGTTGCGCGACATGAAGGCCGAGCCACTGGCTGTGGTGCTGGAGCCCATGGGCCGCAACACCGCGCCGGCCGTCACGCTGGCGGCGCTGCAGGCGCTGGAGACCGGCGTCGACCCGGTGATGGTGGTGACGCCGGCCGACCAGACCGTCACCGACGAGGCCGCGTTCACCGCCGCACTGCGCCGTGCCGTGGCAGCCGCCGGCGAGGGCGCGATCGTCATCCTGGGCATCGCGCCCGACAAGCCCGAGACGGGCTACGGCTACATCCGCGCCGACGGCGCGAAGGTGGCGCAGTTCGTCGAGAAGCCCGATCTCGCCACGGCGCAGAAGTACCTGGCCCAGGGCGGCTACTACTGGAACGCGGGCATGTTCGTGCTCAGGGCCTCGGTGTGGATGGCGGCGCTGGAGCGCTTCCGCCCCGACATCGCCGGCGCCTGCCGCACGGCCTTCGCCGGCCGCAGCACCGACGCCGCCACCAACGCGGCGTTCTTGCGGCCGGACAAGGCGGCGTTCGCGGCCGTGCCATCGGAGTCGGTGGACTACGCGGTGCTGGAGAAGTGCCCCGGCGTTCTCGACATCCGCATGGAGCCGCTGGCCGCCGGCTGGAACGACCTCGGCGCCTGGGACGCCGTGTGGCAGGTATCGCCCAAGGACGCCGCCGGCAATGCGCAGGTGGGCGACGCCATCGTGCAGGACTGCCGCAACACGCTGGTGCACGCCACGAGCCGGCTGGTCAGCGTGATCGGCCTCGATGACGTGGTGGTGGTAGAGACGCCCGACGCGGTGCTGGTGGCGCGGCGCGAGCGCAGCCAGGACGTCAAGGCCGTGGTGCAGCACCTGGGCCGCGAGCAGCGCGGCGAGCACGCGCTGCACCGCAAGGTGCACCGCCCCTGGGGCTGGTACGACAGCATCGACCAGGGCCCGCGCGACCAGGTCAAGCGCATCATGGTCAAGCCCGGCGCTTCCCTGAGCCTGCAGATGCACCACCACCGCGCCGAGCACTGGATCGTCGTCACCGGCACGGCCGAGGTCACGGTGGGCGACAAGGTGATCCTGCTGGCCGAGAACCAGAGCACCTACATCCCGCTGGGCGAGAAGCACCGCCTGCGCAACCCGGGCAGGGTGCCACTGGAGCTGATCGAGGTGCAAAGCGGCAGCTACCTCGGCGAGGACGACATCGTGCGCTTCGAGGACACCTACGGAAGAGTGTCGACATGACCCTCATCGTGACCGGCGGCGCCGGCTTCATCGGCAGCAACTTCGTGCTCGACTGGCTGGCCGGCTCGGACGAGCGCGTGGTGACCCTGGACGCCCTCACCTACGCGGGCAACCTGGAAAACCTGGCCTCGCTGCAGGGCGACGCGCGGCACGTGTTCGTGAAGGGCGACATCGGAGACCGCGCCCTGGTGGACCGCCTGCTCGCCGAGCACCGCCCGCGCGCGCTGGTGCACTTCGCGGCCGAGAGCCACGTCGACCGCAGCATCCACGGCCCCGGCGCCTTCATCAAGACCAACGTCGAGGGCACCTTCACGCTGCTGGAGGCCGCACGCGCGCACTGGGGCGCACTGGCCGGCGACGACAAGGCGGCCTTCCGCTTCCTGCACGTGAGCACCGACGAGGTCTACGGCAGCCTGGGCCCGGGCGACCCTGCCTTCACCGAGCAGCACGCCTTC
>JBILSW010000116.1:0-7481 GCA_044371895.1 Rubrivivax sp. | reverse complement strand
TCATCGGCCCGGCTCGGACAAGGACTCGACCGGCAGCACGAAGGCGGCCCCGGGCGGCAGCCGCAGCCGCTCGCCGTCGAGCGCGGCGCCGTTTAGGGCCAGCGCGTCGCCGCTGGCGCGCGGCGCGCGGCCGAACTCGTGCACGGCAGGCTCCCCGCCCAGGTTGAAGGCCGCCAGCACCGCGTCGGCGCCGTGCACGCGCCGGCACACCAGCACGTCGGCGGCGGCGTGCAGGGTCTCGAAGCGGCCCAGGCGCAGCGCCGGGTGGGCCCGGCGCAGCGCGAGCACGCGCCGCGTGAGCTGCAGCGTGGAGCCGGGGTCGGCTTCCTGGCGGTCCATCGCCAGCGCGCGGTGCGCGGGGTCCGAGGGCAGCCAGGGGCGGCCTTCGGTGAAGCCGCCCGTGGGGTGGTCGGCCAGCCAGGGCATGGGCGTGCGGCAGCCGTCGCGGCCGGGGTTGCCCGGCCAGTGCGCCATGCCGAAGGGATCCTGCAGGTCCTCGAAGGCGACCTCGCTCTGCGGCAGGCCCAGTTCCTCTCCCTGGTAGAGGAACAGCGTGCCGCGCAGGCAGGCCAGCAGCACGATCAGCTGCCGCGCACGCGCCGTGTCGCCCTGC
This sequence comes from Rubrivivax sp., assembly GCA_044371895.1. Classification (GTDB taxonomy): domain Bacteria; phylum Pseudomonadota; class Gammaproteobacteria; order Burkholderiales; family Burkholderiaceae_C; genus Rubrivivax. The sequence continues at coordinate 6,868 of JBILSW010000116.1, read as the reverse complement.
GCCCAGCGCGTGGCCACACGCGGCGCGTCGTGGTTGGACAGCGCCCAGCTCGGCCAGGCCTCGGCGCCCTCGCCCTGCTGCCAGGGGCTCATCATCGCGGCCAGCGCGTCGGCGCGCGGCCGCGGACCCAGCAGCAGGAACGAGTACGCGGTGTGCAGGCGGTCGCGTCCGCGGGTGTACTCGATCATGCGCGCGAGGTTGTCCTGCGAGCCGATCTCGGCCACCGCGAAGCGGGCCCCTCGCCCGTCGAAGCTGTCCAGCAGTGCGCGCACGCGCTCCAGGAACGGCAGCGTCTCGGGCCGGCAGACGTTGAAGAGATGCTGCTGCATCGCCGCCGGCAAGTCGCCGCGGCGCTCGGGCGGCTGCGGCGGGTTGTCGCGCAGCAGCGGGTCGTGGCAGTAGTAGTTGGCGGTGTCGAGCCGGAAGCCGTCGACGCCGCGCTCCAGCCAGAAGCGGCCCACCGCCAGCAGAGCGTCCTGCACCGCCAGCTGGTGCAGGTTCAGGTCGGGCATCTGCGGCAGGAAGTTGTGCAGGCAGTACTGCTGGCGCCGCGGCTCCCAGGTCCAGGTGGGGCCGCCCATCCAGCTCTGCCAGTTGGTGGGCGGGCTGCCATCGGCCTTGGCGTCGGCCCACACGTACCAGTCGGCCCTCGGGTTGTCGCGGCTGGCGCGGCTTTCCTGGAACCACGGGTGCTCGGCGGCGGTGTGGCTCCACACCTGGTCGATCACCACCTTCAGGCCCAGCCGGTGGGCCTGGGCCACCAGCGCGTCGAAGTCGGCCAGCGTGCCGAAGCGCGGGTCCACCCCGCAGTGGTCGGCCACGTCGTAGCCGAAGTCTCGCATCGGGCTCTTGAAGAAGGGCGAGATCCAGACGCCGTCCACGCCCAGCGAGGCCACGTACGGCAGCCGGCGGGCGATGCCGGCGAGGTCGCCGACGCCGTCGCCGTCGGAGTCGGCGAAGCTGCGCGGGTACACCTGGTACAGCGTGGCGCCACGCCACCAGGGCGCGCGGTCTTCGGGGGCTTGCATGGCGGCATGAGTGTGCGCGCCCCGTGCACCGCCAGCCGCGTCGCCGATGACCCAAAGAAGCTCTCCGATGACTCTTTGCGGGGCCAGAATCTCCCCATGAGGGTCATCGAAGAGCCGGTTCACCACCCCGAGGCCAGCTTCCGCTTCCTGGCGCTGGAGCTGCGGGCCTTCGGCGGCGTTCGCCATCGCCACGCCCAGGCCGAGCTGACCTGGGTGCGGTGCGGCCACGGGCTGCGCTTCGTTGGCGACCACGTCGAGCCCTTCGGCGACGGCGACCTGGTGCTCGTCGGCCCCTGGGTGCCGCACCTGTGGGATGGCCGCGCAGGCCGCGGCGAGCCGGCGTTCCGCGCCTGCGTGCTTCAGTTCCCGCCGGAGCTGGCCGCGCTGGCGCCGCTGCCCGAGCTGGGGCCGCTGCAGCCGCTGCTGCAGCGCGCCGCGCGCGGGCTGGCGGTGGGCGGGCGGGCCCACGCCCGCATCACCGCCGCGATGGCGGCGATGGATGGCGCCGCGCCCGCCGTGCGGCTGGCGCTGCTGATGCAGGTGTTCGCGGCGCTGCTGGAGGCCGCCGCCGATCCTGCGGCGCTGCGGGCGCTGGCCACGCGGGCCGCCCACCGTGCGCGCGCCGACGGCGAGCCGCTGCGCCGCATCGATCAGGTCCTGGCCTGGATGCATCGGCACCTGCACACCGAGCTGGCGCTGGAAGAGGCGGCGCGCCGCGCGCACGTCAGCGCCGCCGCCTTCAGCCGCTTCTTCCGCCGCGAGACCGGCCGCACCTGGACCGACGCGGTGCAGGCCATGCGCTGCAGCGAGGCCGCGCGCCGCCTGCGGCGCGACACGCGCCCGGTGGCCGAGATCGCGGCCGACTGCGGCTGGCGCACGCAGAGCCACTTCAACCGCGTGTTCCGCGAGCGCTTCGGCATGACGCCGCGGCAGTACCGCCGCAGCGCCGCCGGCGGCTGAGCGGCGGCGGCGTCCGGCCCTGGGGTCGATCAGGCGTTGAGGAAGCCCAGGTCGCGCGCCGAGGCGTTCCAGTTCGCCAGGTTCGGGAAGATCTCCGTCACCCCGGCCTCCGACACGCCCATCCAGCGCGCCAGCGTGGCGCCGAGCTGGTCGACGCTGCTGACGGGCAGCAGGCTGCCGTTGCCCAGCTGGTCGGCGCTGCCGTCGAAGTTGCTGTTGGCGGCGTTCTTGGTGGCCAGCACCGGGAAGCGGCCGTAGAGGTTGCCGCCACGCACCGCGCCGCCCATCACGAGGTGGTGCGAGCCCCAGCCGTGGTCGGTGCCGTCGCCGTTGCTGGTGAAGGTGCGCCCGAAGTCGCTGGCGGTGAAGGTGGTGGCGCTGCCCTGCGCGCCCAGGCCGCCGAGCACGCCGTCGAAGTAGGCCAGCGCGTGCGCCAGCCGCGCCATCAGGTCGGCGTGGTTGCGGTTCTGCAGGTCGTGCGTGTCGAATCCGCCCATGCTGACGAAGAACACCTGGCGGCGCACGCCCGTCAGGCCCTTGCGGCCGGCGTCGATCATGCGGGCCACCACCTGCATCTGCTGCGCCAGCCCGTTGAGGGCAACCGCTCCGGTGAGCGGGTTGGTGTAGCGCAGCAGTGGGTCGTTGGCCGGGTTGTAGGCAAGGCCGCCCGGCGGCGTGCCGAACGGTGCCATGCCCGCGGCCGGCAGGGCGTTGCGCAGCAGCGCCTCGGCCTCGATGGCGCGCGTGGACACGGCCGCCAGGTCGGTCTCCAGCACGTGGCCGCCGCGGCTGCGCGAGACGATGCGCTCCAGCGCGGTGGTCACCGCTGCGGAGCCGTAGACGTTGCCGGACGAGTCCGCGCCCAGGCGCGTCGGCCCGTTGGCGCCGAGCTGGTACTGGCGCACGCTCTGGCCGGCCAGGAACACGGCATTGCCCGAGGCCGAGATGGTGGTGAAGGCCGCGCGCGTGTTGCCGGCGGCGAGCAGGTCGCCGATGCGGCCGCCCCAGCCCTGCGTGGTGCCCTCGGTGCCCAGGGCCTGCCAGGTGTTCTGCTGGTCGTTGTGCGAGAACAGGCGGGCCGGCTTGCGGTGCGTGGGCAGCGGGAACTGCGCCTTGGTCGTGGGCAGGATCAGCGGGCCGATGTTGGGCAGGAGGGCCAGCCGGCGCTGGGTGTTGAACAGCGGCACCAGCGCGCCCATCAGCGGGTGCAGCGCGAAGCTGCGGCCCTGGGCGTCGATGGGGCTGATCGGCAGCACGCCGCCCAGCCGGGCTGGCGAGCCGGGCGCGGCGCCGGCCACCGGTGCCGTGCCTGGGGCCAGCAGCGCGATCGAATCGGGGGCCTGGTTGCGCGTGGCGGTGTAGGCGGCCCAGCTGGCGCTGTCGGTGGGCAGCACCATGTTGAAGCTGTCGTTGCCGCCGAACAGGAACACGCAGACGATGGCGCGGTAGTCGGGCGCGCCCTGCGCGGCGGCGTGGCTGGCGGCCAGCAGGTTGAGTGCCAGCGGCGCGCCGGCACCGGCCAGCAGGCCCAGCGAGCCGGCCTGGCGCAGGAAGACGCGGCGGCCGCCGCGCAGCGCGGCGTCGAGCTCGGGAACGGGACGGATGCGGTCTTGGGCACTCATCGCTGCACCTGGAATTCGGCGCTGACCAGCGTCAGCAGGAGGGCCGTGTTGACGCGGTTGCGCAGGGCCGTGGCGGTGCTGCCGCTGGTGGGCAGCGCGATCGATCCGACGGCAGCAACGATGTCGCTGCGCAGCTCGGCCGACACCGCGGTGTGTGGCAGCAGCCGCGTGAAGACGCGGTCGACCAGCGCGCCAGGGTCGGTCGCCAACGCCAGCTCGGCGCTGAAGTCGGCCTGGATGTCGCGCCGCGTGACGCTGCCCAGCGTGTTGCTGGCCCCGACGCCCAGGGCCACGGCGTCGCGCAGGTAATTCACCAGCCCGGCGGCGCTGGTCTCGTGCGCGATCTGCAGCTCCGGCGCCGACAGGCCGCGCGCGGCGCCGGTGGTGCCCGGCGCCACGTAGCCTGGGCGGTAGAAGTTGAACACCGAGGGCGAGCGCATTGGGCTCTGCCCGAGCGCGGTGCCCGGGTTGTCGGTGTTGCCCACGCGCCACCAGCCGGTGTCGCTGCGGTAGTCGAAGGCCCGCAGCAGCGCGGCCAGCCGCAGCACCGGCTCGCGCAGCTTGCCGCTGGTGTCGGTGGCCGGCGAGCGCGCCTCGGGGTGCAGCAGGATGGCCCGCACCACCGCCTTGAGATCGCCGCGGGTGCCGCGGCCGTTGTCGGCCCACACGCGCGAGACGTCGCGCACGTAGGCCGGGCTGGGGTTGCTGGTCACCAGGCGCTGGATGAGCTGGCGGCCGATGAACGGGCCGACGTTGGGGTGGTTGGCCAGCGTGTCCAGCGCGACGGCCAGGCTCGCCTCGGGGTTGCTGACGGTATGCGCCGGGATGGTCGTGCCCAGGAAGCGCTTCTCCTCGGTGCTGTGGTGCTGCGGGTAGCCCTGCATGGGCTTGAAGCTGCGGTCGGGGTCGGAGACGCCGGCCACACTGCCCTGGCTGAAGCAGCTGTTGTCGGGCCAGTCCGGGCAGGCCCAGCTCCAGCCGGTGAAGACCCGTGCCATGCCGCTGATGTCGGCGCTGTCGTAGGTGTCGATGGGGTTGCCGTTGCTCAGGCCGGGCGAGCCGTCCTCGTTGAGCTGCACCAGGCCGATCGAGAACAGCTGCATCACCTCGCGCGCGTAGTTCTCGTCGGGCACGCGCCCGGTGCGGGTGTCGGCCTTCTGGTTGCGCAGGTGCGAGAGGTAGGTGCCCATCATCGGGTGGCGCGACACGCTGCCCAGCAGTTCGCGGTAGGTGCCCATTCCCTTGTCGCCGAGCATGTCCAGCCACGCCGCCACAGCGCGCGGGTTGTTGCCGACGGCGTCGTCGGCCATCGAGATCACGAAGATCTGCGACAGCGCCCAGACGACGCGCTGGCGCAGCTGGTCCTCGCCGGTGACGGCCTGCTTCCAGAAGCTTTCGAAGACCTGTTCGGCGCCGGCGGTGCTGCCCGGCGTGGCCGCGCGGATGGCGGTGTCGCGTGCGTCCCAGTGGGCACGGTGCGAAGTGGCGGGCAGCGCCAGCTGCGCGTCGATCCAGCCGCCGTAGCCCTGGGCCACGACGCGGTCGATCTCGGTCGAGGTCGGGCCCATGCTGGCCTGGGCCAGGAAGCGCCCCGCCTCAGCCCGCGTGGGCTTGGCCTCGGGCGCAGGCGGGGCACTGCTGTCGCCGCCACCGCCGCCACCGCCGCCACAGGCGGCCAGCGACAGCGCGGCAAGAAGGAGCAGGGCGCGCCGACGCGGCGTGTCGAGCAGGCTGAAGGGCACGTTCGGGTTCTCCGGAGGCGATGCCGACGTGCAGCTCTGGATGGACGCGCGTGCGGGGCCTTCGAGCGTTCTCGGCAGCGAGCCGGCGGACTTGATCCCCCTGATCACGGTGAAGATGCAGTGCTTGCCGATGGTTGCCGGCATGGCGCGTTGCGCCACACGATCGCACGGGCGCTTGCAGGCTCAACCCATCTGCGGTGCCAGGGCGCGGCGGGCGTCGGCCTCGGCCAGCTGCTCGCGCGCGGCGTAGTCGGCCAGCTGGTCCTCGCCGATGCGGCCGACGTTGAAGTAGCGCGCCTCGGGGTGCGACAGGTAGAAGCCGCTGACGCTGGCCGCCGGCGTCATGGCCAGGCTCTCGGTCAGGCCCATGCCCATCTCGTGCGCCTGCAGAACCTCGAACATCGCGTGCTTGACGCGATGGTCGGGGCAGGCCGGGTAGCCGGGCGCAGGGCGGATGCCGCGGTACTGTTCGGCGATGAGCTCCTCGTTGCTCAGCGCCTCGTCGGGCGCGTAGCCCCAGAACTCGGTGCGCACACGCTGGTGCAGCCGCTCTGCGAAGGCCTCCGCCAGGCGGTCGGCCAGAGCCTTGAGCATGATGGCGCTGTAGTCGTCGTGGTCGGCCTCGAACTGGCGCTCCTTCTTTTCCACGCCAATGCCGGCCGTCACCGCGAACAGGCCGATGTGGTCGGGCGGGCCCGCGGAGCCATCGTCCAGCCTTGCCGGGGCGATGAAGTCCGCCAGGCTGCGGTTGGGCCGCCTTTCGAGGCCGTTCGCGCCGTCGACCACCGGCCGCTCGGTCTGCATGCGCAGTGGCTGCCAGCGCAGCGCAACCTGGGTGCGCGACTCGTCGGTGTAGACCTCGATGACGTCGTCGTCCACCGTGGCCGCAGGCAGCAGCGCGAACACGCCGTGCGCCTGCAGCCAGCGGCCCTCGATCAGGCGCTGCAGCAGCCGCTTGCCGTCGGAAAACACGCGCTGCGCCTCGTGGCCCACGACCTCGTCGCGCAGGATGTCCGGGAAGCGGCCCGTCAGGTCCCAGGTCTGGAAGAACGGACCCCAGTCGATGCAGGCGGCGAGCTCGGCGAGGTCCGCGTTGCGCAACACGCGGCGGCCGGTGAAGCGCGGCTTCGGCGGCTGGTAGCCGGCCCAGTCCAGCCGCGCCTTGTTCGCGCGCGCCTTCGCCAGCGATACCAGCGGCACCTGCTTCTTGCCGGCGTGCAGCGCCCGCACCTTCTCGTAGTCGGCACGCAGCTCGGCGATGTACTTCGCGGCGCGCTCGTCCGACAGCAGCTCGCTGCACACGCCCACGCTGCGGCTGGCGTCGGGCACGTAGACCACCGGGCCCTCGTAGTGCGGCGCGATCTTCACCGCCGTGTGCACGCGGCTGGTGGTGGCGCCGCCGATCAGCAGCGGGATCTTGCGCAGCCGGAAGTGCTCGTCGCGCTGCATCTCGGCGGCCACGTGCTGCATCTCCTCGAGGCTGGGCGTGATCAGGCCCGACAGGCCGATGATGTCG
>JBILSW010000115.1:0-7482 GCA_044371895.1 Rubrivivax sp. | reverse complement strand
CAACCCCGACCTCAAGGATCTGGTCTCGCAGATCAGGCTGGAGATGACACCCGACGGCCTGCGCATCCAGATCCTCGACGAGGACGGTCGCCCCATGTTCGCCAGCGGCAGCCCCAGCGTGCAGCCCTACATGCGCAACCTGCTGCGAGCCCTGGGCGGGCTGTTGGCCACGGTGCCCAACCGGCTCACGCTCGAGGGCCACACCGACGCCAAGCCCTTCGCCGGCGGTGAACGAGCGGGTCTGGCCTACGGAAACTGGGAACTCAGCGCCGACCGCGCCAACGCGTCGCGCCGCGAACTGCTTGTGGGCAGCCTGCCCGACGACCAGGTGCTGCGGGTGCAGGGCCTGGCCGCCAGCCAACCCTTCGACAGGCGCGACCCGCTGTCGCCGGCCAACCGCCGCATCAGCATCGTGGTGATGACCCGCGAGGCCGAGGAGCGCGTGTTCCGCGGCTCCGAGGGGGCGGGTCCGCGCGTTGCCGCCGACACCGCGACAGCCGCCTCAAGCCCTGACGAGGGCGTCCGATAACCCAGGTTCCTCCTCCGGCCCGATGACCAGACCATGAACACCACCGAGCTGAACTTCCTCGTCGTCGATGATTTTTCCACCATGCGCCGCATCGTGCGCGGCCTTCTCAAGGAGATGGGGTGCAACAACGTCGACGAAGCCGAGGACGGCGCCGTCGCGCTGAACATGCTCAAGAGCGGCAAGTACGACTTCGTCGTCTCGGATATCAACATGCCCAACATGAACGGATTCGAGCTTCTCAAGGCCGTGAAGGCCGATGAATCGCTGCGTCACCTTCCGATACTCATGGTCACGGCAGAGGCCCGCAAGGAAGACATCGTGATGGCGGCCCAGCACGGAGCCGCGGGATACATCGTCAAGCCCTTCACCAAGGCGACCTTGGAGGAGAAGCTGCAGAGGATCCGCAGCAAGATGACCACGGCCGCCTGAACGCGTTCGCATCTGCCCCCGAAACGGAGACAAGATCATGAAGATGGACGCCGCCGACGCTCTCAGGCCTTCCGATCAGCTGACCGTCTCGCCGGAGGTCTTCCAGCAAATCGGCAGCATCACCCGATTGCTGCACGACACGCTGCAGCAGCTCGGCGTGATGCCGAAGCTGCAGATTGCCGCGGATGGCCTCCCCGATGCACGCAGCCGCCTGAGCTACATCGCCACCAAGACCGCTGCAGCGGCCGACAAGGTGCTCAACTCGGTCGAGCATGCGAAGCTCGAACACGCAGCCATTGCTGCGGCCACCCGGACCATCGCCGCGGCCATCGTGGCCGACCCTGTCAGGGCGGTGGCCAGCGGGCAAGTGATGAATTTTGTGGGGGACGTCGAAGCGCGCACGGCGACCATCGACGGGCACCTGACCGACATCATGTTGGCGCAGGACTTTCATGATCTGACCGGGCAGGTGGTGGCCAAAGTGGTGTCACTGGCCAACGACCTCGAGGACAGCCTCGTGAAGCTGCTCCTGCAGGTGGTTCCGCCAGACCAGCGCGAGAAGGTCGATCCCAACGCGCTCAACGGTCCCGTCGTCGACCCCGGGAACCGAACGGACGTCGTCAGCAACCAGAGCGAGGTCGACGACCTGCTGGCCAGCCTGGGGTTCTGAGCCCGCACGCGGCCCCGGCGGCGCGCCGGGCCCCTCGCCGCATTAGCGGCGTGCAACGGCCTCTTATCCCGCTCAAGCCCCGGCCGCGGCCGGGCACCATGCAAAGGCTTCCGCCCTTCCCGGGCGCGGACCTCCTCGCATGGCCAACGACAGTTCACAGGACCGCAACCTACCTGCGTCGCAGCGCAAGATCAACAAGGCGCGCAGCGAGGGGCAGGTCGCGCGTTCGCGCGACCTCGGCCACCTCGCGGCGCTGGGATTGGGCATCGCGCTGATGGCCGCCGGCGGCGGCCTGGTGCTCGCCGCCGGCGGTCGCCTGCTGGAAGCCGGGCTGCGCTTCGACGTGCGCCAGCTGGCGACGCCGGACGCCATGGTGGACCACCTGGTCGCTCAGGGGCTGAAGATGCTGACGCTGCTGGCGCCGGTGTTCGCCGTCATGCTGGTGGCTGCCGTGGCGTCGGGGGTGCTGTCCGGGGGCTGGAACTTCACCATGAAGGCGCTGGAGCCGAGCTGGGAGAAGGTCAGCCCGCTGGCAGGGATCAAGCGGCTGTTCTCGTTGATGCAGCTCACCACCATGCTCAAGGCCTGCCTGCTGGCCCTGGTGTTGGGTGCGGTGGGCGCGGTCTACCTCGGGCAGCACTGGATGGAGCACGCCGCGCTGCTGCGTCTGCCGCTGCCGGCGGCGCTGGCCGAGGGCGGGCGCCTGGTGATGGGCGGCCTGGTGCTGCTGCTCGTGGTGCTGGCCCTGTTCGCCCTTGTCGACGTGCCGCTGCAGCGACAGCTGCTGCTGCGCCGCCTGCGCATGTCCGTCGAGGAGATGAAGAAGGAATACAAGGAGGTCGAGGGCAACGCCGAGGTCAAGGGCAAGCGGAAGGCGAAGATGCGCGAGATGGCCGACCGCCGCATGCTGGCGGCCGTGCCGAAGGCCGACCTCGTGGTGATGAACCCGACGCACTTCGCCGTGGCGCTGCGGTACGACGAGGCCTCCATGGCCGCGCCGCGCGTGGTGGCCAAGGGCGCCGACCTGCTGGCCCTGCGCATCCGCGACATCGCGCGCGACGCCCGTGTGCCCGTGCTGCAGGCGCCGCCGCTGGCGCGTGCGCTGTACGCCCACTGCGAGCTAGACGCCGAGGTGCCGGCGCGCCTGTTCACCGCGGTGGCGCAGGTGCTGGCCTGGGTGTACCAGGTGCGCGACGCCATGGCGGCGGGCCTGCCCGCGGTGCAGTCGGCGCCAGAGCCCGAGGTGCCGGCCGACCTGGACCCGCTCAACACCGCCGCTGAGCGCGGGCGCCGCACCGAGGATCCGCCGCTGTGAACGCTCTCACGCAACAGCTCGAGGCCTGGTTCGGCGGCGCCCGCGCCGCCGCCGTCAAGCAGCTCGTGCTGCCGGTCTTCGTCATCCTGATGCTGGCGATGATGGTGCTGCCGCTGCCCGGCTTCGTGCTGGACCTGCTGTTCACCTTCAACATCGCGCTGGCGCTGGTGATCATCATGGTCTCGGCGCGCATGGTGAAGCCGCTGGACTTCTCGGCGCTGCCCAACGTGCTGATGCTGGCCACGCTGCTGCGGCTGAGCCTGAACGTGGCCTCAACCCGGCTGGTGCTGATGGAGGGTCACACTGGCCCCGGCGCAGCCGGGCAGGTGATCGAGGCCTTCGGTCACTTCATCATCGGCGGCAACTTCGCGGTCGGCCTGATCGTGTTCGCGATCCTGGTGACGATCAACTTCGTCGTCGTCACCAAGGGCGCCGAGCGCATCGCCGAGGTCGGAGCGCGCTTCGCGCTCGACGCCATGCCCGGCAAGCAGATGGCCATCGACGCCGACCTGAATGCCGGCGTCATCGACGAGAAGATGGCGCGCCAGCGCCGCGCCGAGGTGGCCGAGGAGGCTGACTTCTTCGGCAGCATGGACGGTGCCAGCAAGTACGTGCGCGGCGACGCGATGGCGGGGCTGCTGATCCTGTTCATCACCATCGTCGGCGGCTTCATCATCGGCATGGCCAGCCACGGCATGGGCGCCGGCGAGGCCGCGCAGGCCTACGTCACGCTGGCCGTGGGCGACGCGCTGGTGGCGCAGATCCCGGCGCTGCTGATCAGCGTGGCCAGCGCCATGGTGGTGTCGCGGGTGGGCAAGGAGGCCGACATCGGCACCCAGATCCGCGGCCAGGTGTTCGACTCGCCCCAGGCCCTGGGCGTGGCCGCCGGCGTGGTGGGCCTGCTGGGTTTGGTGCCTGGCATGCCGCACCTGGTGTTCCTGCTCGTGGCCGGCGGCCTGGGCCTGCTGGCCTGGCAGCTCGACAAGGCGCGCCGCCGGGCGGACGAGGCGCCGGCGCAGCCGGCAGGCGGCGACGTGCAGCCGCCCTCGACCGAGGCGACCTGGGACGACCTGACGCCGGTGGACACCCTGGGCCTGGAGGTCGGCTACCGGCTCATCGCGCTGGTCGACAAGGCCCGCGTCACGCCCGGCAACGACCTGCTCGGCCGCATCAAGGGCGTGCGCAAGAAGTTCGCGCAGGACGTCGGCTTCCTGCCGCCGCCGGTGCACATCCGCGACAACCTGGTGGACCTCAAGCCCAGCATGTACCGCGTCACGCTGCGCGGCGCCGTGGTGGGCGAGGGCGAAGCCTTCCCAGGCCAGTGGCTGGCCATCAACCCCGGGGGCGTCAGCGGTCCGCTCCAGCAGCAGCTGCCCGGCCAGCGCACCACCGACCCGGCCTTCGGCCTGCCCGCCGTCTGGATCGAGGAACGCCAACGGGAGACGGCCCAAATGGCGGGGTTTACGGTGGTTGATTGCGCCACCGTCGTGGCCACCCACCTCTCACACTTGATGCAAGTGAACGCGGCCCGACTGCTGGGCCGCGTCGAGACTCAGAACCTCGTCGAACACGTTACCAAGCTGGCCCCGAAGCTCATCGAAGACGTCGTGCCCAAGATGGTCGGAATCGCCACCCTCCAACGCGTGCTGCAGCTGCTGCTGGAAGAGGGCGTGCACATCCGCGACATGCGCTCCATCGTCGAGTGCCTGGCCGAGCACGCCGCCACCGTGACCGACCCCGCCGAGCTGGCACGCCGCATCCGCGTGCACCTGGCGCCGGCCATCGTGCAGCAGATTTACGGCGCCACCCGCGAGCTCGACGTGATCGCGCTCGACCCCGAGCTCGAGCGTCTGGTGGCGCAGGCCCTGAACAGCCCGCACGGCGCGGCGCTCGACCCCGCGGTGGCCGACACGCTCAGCCGCAGCGCCGCCGACAGCGCCAAGCGCCAGGAAGACCTGGGCCTGCCAGCCTGCCTGCTCGTGCCCGACCTGATCCGTGCCCCGCTGGCGCGGCTGCTCAAGCGCGCCGCCCCACGCCTGAAGGTGCTGGGCCACAGCGAGATCCCTGAAACCCACTCCATCCGCATCGGATCGGTCATCGGCCAACGCCAGGGCCACTTCGGCCAACTCGGACCAGCGACATGAACGTCAAGCGCTTCACCGCCCGCACCTCGCGCGACGCCCTGGCCCTGGTGCGCCAGGCCTTCGGCGAGGACGCCGTCGTCATGAGCACCCGCCCCTGCTCCGAGGGCGTGGAGGTGCTGGCCATGGCGCCCGAGAGCATCCAGCAGCTGGAGCGGGTGCGCGCCGGCGCCGAGTCGGTGCGCGCACAGCCTGCTGCGCCGCAGGCCGCCGCGATGGCACGGCCGCGCCCCGAGTCCGAGCGCAGCCCGGCGGCCCGCGGTTCCGAGCGACAGGAGCCGGCCTTCGACATCGACGCCGCAGTGCCCGCCAGCGTGCGCCAGGAAGTGGAGCGCGACGTCGAGCAGCTGCACATGAGCACGCTGAGCTTCCAGGACTACGTGCGGCAGCGCATGCTCAAGCGCCGCCAGGCCGAGCTCTCGGCCGAGCCCGTGTCGGCCGAGCCCCCGCAGGCCGAGCCGCCCCTCGCGGCAGCCAGCCCGATCGCCGCCGCCCGCACCCGCCTGGCGGCCACGCGCGCCGGCCGCGAGGCCGGGGCGCAGCCGCTGGCCGGGCGTGAGCTGCCGGTGCTGCACGAGGCCCTGGTGGAGCCCGTGCCGGTCAAGCCAGCCCTGCCAACCCCCCCAGCCGCCGCCGCCCCCATCGCGGCTGCAGGCGTGGCCGGGCCGCTGCCGGCGCTGACCGGGGCCACGCGCGACGAGCAGGAGGCCATGATGGGCGAGCTGCGCTCCATGCGCGGTCTCATCGAGCAGCGCTTCGGCGCGCTGGCCTTCATGGAGAAGCTGCAGCGCCACCCGCGCCAGGCGCAGCTGTCGCAGCGCCTGCTGGACGCCGGGTTCTCGCCGGCGCTGATCCGCCAGCTGGTGCACAACCTGCCGTCCGACCTGGACGAGGCCACCTGGGCGGCGGGCGTGCTGGAGCGCAACCTGCTCACCGGCGAGCGCGAGCCGGCTCCGGAGGACGCCGGCGGCGTGTTCGCCCTCGTCGGTGCCACGGGCGTGGGCAAGACCACCTCCACCGCCAAGCTGGCCGCCGCCTTCGCGGCGCGCCACGGCGCTGCCGAACTCGGCCTGGTCACGCTCGACGCCTACCGCGTGGGGGCGCAGGAGCAGCTGCGCACCTACGGCCGCATCCTCGGCGTGCCCGTGCACACCGCGCACGACCGCGCCTCGCTCGACGACCTGCTGGAGCTGCTCTCGGCCAAGCGCATGGTGCTGATCGACACCGCCGGCATGGCGCAGCGCGACAGCCGCACGCGCGAACTGCTCGAGATGGTGTCGCACCGCTCCATCCAGAAGCTGCTGGTGGTGAACGCGTCGGCCCAGGGCGAGACCATCGAGGACCAGATCGCCGGCTACGCCGCCACCAGCCCGGCCACGCACTGCCGCGGCGTGGTGCTGTCCAAGATTGACGAGGCCGTCAAGCTCGGCCCCGCTCTCGACGCGATGATCCGTCACCGTCTGAAGGTCCTCGCCGTGGCCAACGGCCAGCGCGTGCCCGAGGACTGGCACCGGCTGTCGGCCAACGCCTTGGTGCAGCGCGCGCTCAAGGCCGCGCCGGCCGCCGCCTGGCGGCTGGACGCGCAGGAGGTGAGCCTCATCTTCGCAGGCCTGCCCGCCGCGGCCTCGGCCGGGCTGAGCGGCTGATCGCCCCGCAGATTCCCGCGATGCCGGCCATGCCCGACTTCTACCCCTCGTCGCGACCCATGCCGCTGGACCAGGCCGATGGTCTGAGGCGCCTGTTCGGCGGTCGCCGCCGCGCCGTGCTGCCGCTGGTGTCCAACCCGCACGTGGCCTTCGGCGGCGTGGTGCTCGACCGGCTCGCGCAGGCCCTGGCCGCACAGGGCCGCCACGTGCTCGTGGTGGACGCCGCCACCGGCAGCCCGCCGCCGGCCGAACTGGCGGCGGTGGACCTGGCGCTGTGCATCGAGACCCTGGCGCCGCGCGTGGCCTATCTGGCTGCGGGCGGCCTGGCCGCGGCCTACGTCGACACCCGCGGCTGCGCCGACGGCCTGATCGACGCTGTGCAGCGCGCGCATCCGTCCGCCGACGTCGTCATCCTGCACGCCGACGCCTCGGACCTGGTGCGCGTCTTCAAGCGCCGCGCCGCCCGCCCGCTTCTGCTGGGAGCCGATCACCCCGAGAGCATCAAGCACGCCTACGCTGGCGCCAAGCTGCTGGCGACGCGCTGCGACCTGCTGACCTTCGACCTGGTGCTGGCCACATCGCCCCGTTCGCCCCGGGCCGCCGCCATCGTGCAGAGCCTGGCCGGCTGCGCCGAGGCCTTCCTCGGGGCGCTGCTCGTGCACCATGCGCTTATCGATCCCGCGGCCGGGGCCACCGGCGACGCCGTCGACGACGAGCTCGTCCGGTTGCTGGCCGCGCAACTGGCACTCGAC
>JBILSW010000114.1:0-7495 GCA_044371895.1 Rubrivivax sp. | reverse complement strand
CTGCGCCCAGGCGGCCGCTGCTGGCCATCGTGGCCGGCAGCAAGGTCAGCACCAAGCTCACCATCCTGAAGAGCCTGGCCGAGAAGGTGGACGGCCTCATCGTGGGCGGCGGCATCGCCAACACCTTCATGCTGGCCGCAGGGCTGCCCATCGGCAAGAGCCTGGCCGAGCCCGATCTGGTGGGCGAGGCCCGCGCCGTGATCGAGGCCATGCGCGCGCGCGGCGCGGCGGTGCCGATTCCGACCGACGTGGTGGTGGCGCGCGAGTTCAGGGCCGATGCCACGGCCACCGTGAGGAAGGCTGCCAACGTAGGCCCCGAGGACATGATCCTCGACATCGGCCCCGATACCGCGGCCACGCTGGCGGCGCAGATCGCCGGCGCCGGCACGGTGGTTTGGAACGGCCCGGTGGGCGTGTTCGAGTTCGACGCCTTCAGCCACGGCACCGAGGCCATCGCCCGGGCCATTGCCGCCAGCAGCGCCTTCAGCATCGCCGGCGGCGGCGACACGCTGGCGGCCATCGCCAAGTACGGCATCGAGCGCGAGGTGAGCTACATCAGCACCGGCGGCGGCGCCTTCCTCGAGGTGCTGGAGGGCAAGACGCTGCCGGCCTTCGAGATCCTGGCGCGCCGCGCGGCGGGTTGACAACCGGCCTTCGGGCCAGCGTTTACTGCCCCGCTTACCGCCCCGCTCTCCGCCCCGCTCAGGGCAGCGCCGCCGCCAGAAAGCCCGCGATGCGCTGCAGCGCTGCGCGCTGCCAGGCCAGGCGGTCGAAAGCCGGCGGGTCGTAGGCCGGGTCGATGCCGTCGGCGGGCAGCGGGCCGGTACCGGCCTGGAACGACGCGAAGTGGCCCGCGCCCTCGTCCACCTGGCACTGCACGCGCGGCCGGCCGCACAGCGTGAGCGCGTGCAGGCGGGCGGTGAGCACCTCGTCGCGGCCGGCGGCCTCGACCCACACCGGCACGCGCAAGGCTTGCAGCGACGCCGGCTGCAGCGGCACCACCAAGGGCGCCGCCACCACCGCAGCGCGGATTCGCGGGTCTGACACGTCCATCGGCACCGTCTGCTGCATCACGGCTGCTGAGTCGGCGCGGCGCGGGCCGCCCAGCCCGCACATCACGGCGTCGCCGGTCAGGCCGGCGCCACCGGGCGAACAGTAGGCCACCACGCGCGCCGGGTCGGGCTTTGCGCCCACCAACGCCAGCACCGAGTGGCCACCGGCCGAGTGGCCGAAGGCGGCGATGCGCGTGGCGTCGATGCGGTCGCGCCAGCGGGCATCGGCCAGCAACTGGTCGAGCAGGCGGCTGAGCTGGCGCGCGCGCTGCTCGAAGAAGTCGGCGCGGGCGATGGCGCTGCGGTCCTGGTAGTTGTCGGCCGTGTGGCGCAGCGTCAGCACGATCCAGCCGCGCGCCACCATGCCCTGGGCCAGCCAGGCGTGGCCCAGCTCGTGGCCGCCGGTGCCGTGCGACAGCAGCAGCAACGGCTGGCGGCCGGAGGCGGGCGCGGCGTCGGCCGCCACCTCGAGCGAAAACGGGCCGATACGGTGGGCCTGGGATTGCGCTTGTGTCGGGTACCAGACCAAGGCCGAGACCGCGGCCTTGGGGTCGGCCCCATCGAGGCGCTGCACGCCCACTTGAGCCAGCGCGGCGATGGGCAGCAGCAGCGGAAGCAGCCCAACCGCGGCGCGACGTTTCAGAACGGTGAGCATGGGGTGTGTCATGGGCTGAAGCATCGGTGGGCGCTGCGCCAGGCGCGAGGCCGCCGAGACCAACTGGCGGCTGCCTTCGCCAAGCGGCCCGCCCACGGCGCGAAACCGCGATGAAACTCCGTGGCCGCATGCGCCACCCATAATCCGACCGCCCTGCCGCAAGGCCGCCTTCCGAAGAGCCGACCCATGACCCGCGCCACCAAGATCGTCGCCACCCTCGGCCCGGCCTCCAGCGACCCCGAGGTGCTCGAGCGGCTGCTGCTGGCGGGCGTCGACGTCGTGCGGCTGAACTTCAGCCACGGCAAGGCGCAGGACCACATAGCCCGCGCGAACCTCGTGCGCAGCGTGGCCGACAAGGTGGGCAAGACGGTGGCCCTGATGGCCGACCTGCAGGGCCCGAAGATCCGTGTCGGCAAGTTCGCCGAGGGCAAGGTGATGCTGGAGCCGGGTGCGGCCTTCGTGCTCGATGCGCAGCGCGCCGAGCCGGGCGACGTGAACGCCGTCGGCCTGGACTACAAGGAACTGCCGCGCGACGTGCGCCCGGGCGACGTGCTGCTGCTCAACGACGGCCTGATCAAGCTGCAGGTCGAGGCCGTGCGCGGCGAGCAGGTTCACACGCGCGTGGTGCTCGGCGGCGAGCTCTCCAACAACAAGGGCATCAACAAGGCCGGCGGCGGCCTCACGGCCCCGGCGCTGACGGCCAAGGACATGGAGGACATCAAGACCGCGATGGCCTTCCAGTGCGAGTACCTGGCGGTGAGCTTCCCGAAGAACGCCACCGACATGGAGATGGCGCGACAGCTGGCCAATGTGGCCGGCGAGGCCGTCACTGGGGGAATGCGGCACAAGCCGGCCATGATCGCCAAGATCGAGCGCAGCGAGGCCATCCCGCAGCTCGAGGCCATCCTGAAGGCTTCCGACGGCATCATGGTGGCGCGGGGCGACCTGGCGGTGGAGGTCGGCAACGCCGCGGTGCCGGCGCTGCAGAAGCGCATGATCCGGATGGCGCGCGAGATGGACAAGGTGGCCATCACCGCGACGCAGATGATGGAGAGCATGATTCTCGCGCCGGTGCCCACGCGCGCCGAGGTCAGCGACGTGGCGAACGCCGTGCTCGACGGCACCGACGCGGTGATGCTGAGCGCCGAGACGGCCGCCGGCAAGTTCCCGGTGGAGACCGTTGAGCAGATGCACCAGATCGCGCTGGAGGCCGAGCGCGCGGAGGACATCTCGCTGGAGACCGACTTCACGAACAAGAAGTTCGGCCGCATCGACCAGAGCATCGCGATGGGGGCCCTGTTCACCGCGCACCATCTGGGCTGCAAGGCCATCATCGCGCTCACCGAGTCGGGCTCGACCGCGCTCTGGATGAGCCGGCACAACATCAAGGTGCCGATCTACGGCCTGACCTCGCAGCCGGCCAGCCAGCGCCGCATGGCGCTGTACCGCAACGTGCGGCCGCTGCTGATGCCCAAGATGACCGACCGCGACGCCGCCCTGGCGCAGGCCGAGAAGCTGCTCGTCGACCGCGGCGTGCTGAAGCCCGGCGACACCTACGCGATCACCTGCGGCGAGCCCATGGGCTACCCCGGCGGCACCAACATGCTCAAGGTGTGTCAGGTTGGCTGAAGGCCCGCCAGCTGCGGCTGTGGGCCCCAGCCGATGCCGCTCAGGCTGCTGCGCGCACGGCCGCGATCATCGCGGCCACGGGGGGCGCAGCCTCTACCGGCTGCAGCTCCAGGCCCGGGTGGCGGCGGCCGATGACGCGGAACAGTTCGTCGGCGAAGCCGTGCCCGATTTGCTCGAAGCCCGTGAAGTCGAGTTCGGCGCACGCGAAGCGCTCCAGCCTCTGCGCGACGCGGCGCGCCTCGGCGCGTGAGCTCAGCTGCCGCATGCCCGGCGGCGCCAGCAGCGCCAGCGGCACCCGCGTGCGCTCGAAGCCGTAGCCAGTGCCGCTCATGCTGTGCGAGCACAGCACATGCTCCAGCGTGCGCGGGGTGTCCAGCGCGACGGCCCAGTAGATGCTGGTGCCGGCGCGCGTGACCGGGCGCTGCGCGTTCCAGCGCCCGGCGTCCCAACCTCGGCGCTGAAACGACACGGCGTTGGCGTGCAGGTCGAACACATCGGCCAGCTGCGACGTGAAGAACAGGCCGTGGCCGCAGTGGCGCTCGGGGTCGCTGGTGAGCTTGCCCTTGGCCAGTTCCATCATCGCCACCGCCGGCTCAGCGAGCTCGAAGTGCTCGGCCACGCGCCGGAACAGGCCGACGCCGTCGTCCGACACCAGCAGCTGCAGCTGCAGCGGCGTCTGCCGCATCGACACGGTGACGCTCTCGCCGCCGCTGTGGTCGATGGCATTGTTCAGCAGCTCGGTGAAGGCGTGCTGCGCCATCGCCTTCACCGAGGCAGGCAGCGCGAAGCAGGGCGCGAAGTCGCAGCGCCACGGCGTGTCTTCCTGCAGTCCCGCCAGGGGGTAGCGCTTGACGACCTGCCGCAGCGGTCCGGGCGCGTGGCGAGGTGCGCGCGGCGTGCCGCTGGCCTGCAGCCACTGCAGCGCCACAAGGCGCTTGAGCAGCGAGCGGGCCTGGCGGCGGCTGATCTGCAGGCGCTGCACCAGGTGGTTTGGCAGTGCGTCGCCGTGCGCCAGGGCCGCGGTGGTGATCCAGCGGGTGACGGAGGCGGGGTCGATGCGGGGCATTGCGTGGGAGGTGTGGCGGGGACGGTCGGGGTACGCAGTGTCGGCCCGACGCCGCCCGGGCTTGAGCGCGAACAGCGGTACGCAGGCCCGTCAATTCCGCGGGAGGCGCACCAACCAGGTCGGCCGAAGGCCAGCCCGCAGCGCCAGCATGAGCTTCTTCGGCTGCCAGTCTTGCGCGGCCGGCGGCTTCACCTTTGCCAGCGCCACCTGGAGCATCGTCTCCGGCACCGGCGCTGCGGTGACCAACGGCGGGTTGGCCGGCTGCCGCGTGACCTCGACGACGCTGACCAACACCGAGCGGGCGATCTTCCGGGTCGACGTCGACATGCCTGACGTCATGCTCGCGCCGGGCAGCTACTGGTTGCGCCGGGGCCTGACCGGCTCGCTGACCTCAAGCCCCTGGGCAGCCGCCGACTTCCGACGGCGCAGTTGGCAACGCCGTGCAGAGCTTGTCTGCCACTGCCTCCGCCCTCTTTGCCGATTCGGGCGACCAGTTGGGTGTCGAGTTCACGTTGGCCATCCAGGGTGCCGTGGTGCCCGAGCCCGGCACCTGGGAGATGATGCTGGCGGGCGTGGCAGCACTGGCGTCGTTGGCGCGGCGGCGCGCGGTCTGATCCCCGCGCATGGCCGCACACAAGGCCACCGATGCCCTTCCGGGGGCGGCACCTAGAATTCGGGCCGGTTACCGCGCGGTGACGGCCAGGTTCGCCGCACGCCGCGCGCCGCGCGATCCACCCCTGCCCCAGGAGTCCGCCATGCCCCTCGTCTCCATGCGCCAGCTGCTCGACCACGCCGCCGAGAACGGCTACGGCATCCCGGCCTTCAACGTCAACAACCTCGAGCAGGTGCAGGCCGTGATGCAGGCCGCCCACGAGGTGGGCGCGCCGGTGATCCTGCAGGCCAGCGCCGGCGCCCGCAAGTACGCCGGCGAGCCTTTCATCAAGCACCTGATCCAGGCCGCCACCGAGGCTTATCCGCACATCCCGCTGGTGATGCACCAGGACCACGGCACCAGTCCCAAGGTCTGCCAGGGCGCCATCGACCTGGGCTTCGGCTCGGTGATGATGGACGGCTCGCTGATGGAGGACGGCAAGACGCCGGCCTCGTTCGACTACAACGCGCAGGTCACGCGCAAGGTGGTCGACATGGCGCATGCGGTGGGCGTGACGGTCGAGGGTGAGCTCGGCTGCCTGGGCAACCTGGAGACCGGCGACGCCGGCGAGGAAGACGGCATCGGCGCCGAGGGCAAGCTCGACCACAGCCAGATGCTCACCGACCCCGAGGAGGCGGCGGTGTTCGTCAAGGCCACGCAACTCGACGCGCTGGCCATCGCCATCGGCACCAGCCACGGCGCCTACAAGTTCAGCCGCAAGCCCACGGGCGACATCCTGGCGATCGGCCGCGTGAAGGAGATCCACCGCCGCATCCCGAACACGCACCTGGTGATGCACGGCAGCTCCAGCGTGCCGCCGGAACTGCTGGCCATCATCAACCAGTACGGCGGCAGGATGAAGGAGACCTTCGGCGTGCCGATCGAGGAGATCCAGGAAGCCATCAAGCACGGCGTGCGCAAGATCAACATCGACACCGACATCCGGCTGGCGATGACGGGTGCGGTGCGCAAGTTCATGGCCGAGAACCCCGACAAGTTCGACGCCCGCGAGTGGCTGAAGCCCGCGCGCGAGGCCGCCTACAAGGTGTGCCGCGACCGCTACGTGCAGTTCGGCTGCGAGGGGCAGGCTGCGAAGATCCAGCCGCGCACGCTGATGCAGGTGGCGGCGGACTACGCCAGCGGCAAGCTCGCGCAGGTGGTGCAGTGAACGAGTTCCGGGGCCTTCGCTTCGACGACTTCGCGGCCGCGCACAGGGCCGAGGGCTTCGACGAGGTGATCGAGCGCGAGTGGGCACCCGGGCTGGTGGTGGACGAACACACCCACCCCTTCGGCGTGAAGGCCCTGGTGGGGCGCGGCAGCTTCGTGCTGGGTTACGGGGGCCTGCAGCGCGCGCTGCAGGCCGGCGACCGCTTCGAGCTCGACGCCGACGTGCCGCACACCGAGCACTACGGCCCCGAGGGCGCCGCCTACTGGGTGGCGCGACGCAACCCGCGCTGAGTGGCGGCGCCCGCAGGCGCGGGCCGCGGCATCAGACCTCGCCGAGGATGGCCCGGTCGATGGCGTGGTTCTGCGGACCGCGCTCGGCGATCTTCAGGGCGCCCAGGCGGTTGCCCAGCGCGGCGCAGCGCTCCAGCCCCCAGCCTCGTTCCAGGCCGTAGAGCAGGCCGGCGCGGAAGGCGTCGCCGCAGCCGGTGGGGTCGAGCACGCGCTCGGCCTTCACGCCCGGCACCCGCAGGCGCTCGCCGCGCATCCACAGCTCGCAGCCCTGGTCGGCCAGCGTCACCACCACGCCCTCGATGTTGTCGCGCTGCGAGATGGCCTGCGGCGTCCAGCCGGTACGCTCCTGAAGCATGCGGGCTTCGTAGTCGTTGACCGCCACCCAGCGCGCCAGGCCGATGATCTCGCGGTGCTCCTCGCCGTTGAACTGCGGCAGCTGCTGGCCGGGGTCGAAGACGAACGGGATGCCGGCCTCGGCCAGCTGGTGCGCGTGCTGCCACATCGCGTCGCGGCCGTCGGGGGCGATGATGCCGATGGCGAGGTCGGCGCGCTCGCCGCGGCCCGGCACCTTCATCTGGTGCGCATGGCTCATGGCGCCGGGGTGGAAGGCGGTGATCTGGTTGTTGTCGCGGTCGGTCGTGATGTGGCACTGTGCGGTGTGCAGCACGGTGTCGCGGTGGATCAGGCGGGTGTCGGCACCCCAGCCGGCCACGCGCGCCACGTACTCGCCGCCGTCCACGCCCACCGCGGCCAGGATGACCGGCTCGCCACCGATGGCCTGCAGGGTGTAGGCGATGTTGCCGGCGCAGCCACCCCACTCGCGCCGCAGCGTGGGCACCAGGAAGCTCACGTTCAGGATGTGCACCTGCTCAGGCAGGATCTGCTCGGCGAAGCGCCCCGGGAAGGTGGTGATGGTGTCGAAGGCAAGGGAACCGCAGATGAGCGCGGGCATGGCGAGGCTCCGGGGAGGGGCTGGAGGGGAT
>JBILSW010000113.1:0-7533 GCA_044371895.1 Rubrivivax sp. | reverse complement strand
TGATGATGCACTTTAGCAAGAGCCTGGGCCAGAACTGCACCTTCTGCCACAACTCGCAGAACTTCGGGGGCTGGGTCCCGAAGAAGGTGACGGCCTGGCACGGCATCCGCATGGAGCGCGACATCAACAACACCTACGTCGTGCCGCTGACCGACACCCTGCCGAAGGATCGCCTGGGCCCCCATGGCGACATCGGCAAGGCCTACTGCGCCACCTGCCATCAGGGCCAGAACAAGCCGCTGGGCGGCAAGGAGATGGCCAAGCTCTACCCGGGCCTGCAGGTGCTGGCGCCGCTGGTCACTTTGCCGCCGCCGGTGGCCGAGGGCGGTCGTTCGGTGCTGTTCTTCGGCGTCGGCTCGCACGACCTGGTGGCCGACCAGACCAAGGGCCTGGAGTCGTTGCTCACCACCCTGGGAGGCAACCCGAGATCGGTGGTGCTGGTGTCGGGCTACCACTCGGCCGCCGGCGAGCAGGCCGCCAACCAGGAGCTGGCCAAGAAGCGGGCGCAGGCCGTGCGCGACGCATTGCTCGCCGCCGGCGTCGCCCCGGCCCGGGTGCGGCTGGACAAGCCGCAGCAGACCGAGGCCAACGTGGCCGGCGAGGACCCGGCCGCGCGCCGCGTCGAGGTGCGGCTGCAATAGCCGCGACGATCTTGGCCCGCACTCCGCTGCCCCCTGCCGCCGGCCTGGGCGGGCGGCCCCAGCGCGTGGCCGATGAAGCGGCCGCCCCGGGCGCGGTGCTGGCACCGGGCAGGCCGGGCACCCGTCTGGGCCCGGCCGCCGGTCTTGGCCGCTTCGCGCGGCCCGACCCTGGGCTGGCGGTGCTGCTGCTGGTCCGGCTGCGGGCTTCCCAGGTGCCTTGGGCCGTGGGCCAACTCGCTCGCGGCCCGGGCCGTTGGCTGCGGGAGCCCGGCGTCCGCTTCGCCCGCGTGCTGGGCAGCGGGCGCGACGGCGGGTTCGGCCTCCGCCCAGGGCTGGATCACCAGGGCGTCTTCCTGATGTTCGACGAGGTTGCCGACGCGCTCGCCCTGGTGGCCCGGTCGCCGCTGGTGGCGGCCTACCGGTCGCGGGCCGAGCGATGCCTGGTCGCCGTCCTGCAGGCTTCATCGGCGCGTGGCCGCTGGGCCGGGCAGGGCATGCGGGCCATCGTGCCGCCACCCAGCGCGGGCCAGCCCGTGCTGGCACTGACCCGAGCCTCCATCCGGCCCAGCCGGGCCTGGCGCTTCTGGCGCCACTCGCCGCCGTCCGAGGCTGCGCTGGCTGCCGCGCCCGGCTGCCGGCTGGCCGTGGGCCTGGGCGAGGCCCCGGTGTTGCGCCAGGCGACGCTGAGCCTATGGGACGACACCGAGGCGATGAACGCCTATGCGCGCCATGGAGCCCATCAGCGAGCCATCGAGTCCTCGTATGGCGAGGGCTACTTCTCGGAGTCGATGTTCGTGCGCTTCGTGCCGCTGCTGATGCAGGGCCACTGGGGTGCGAACTGCATCGGGGCAGGGTCGGACCGGGCGGGTGGTGGTCGTGGCTGAAACGCGCGTCGTCGTCGTCGGTGCCGGGGTCGGCGGGCTGGTCAGCGCACTGCTGCTGGCCGCGCGCGGCCTGGAGGTCACTCTGCTGGAGGCCGCCGACGGGGTCGGCGGCAAGATGCGCCCGGTGCGCGTCGACGGCGCCTGGCTCGACGCCGGCCCCACGGTGTTCACCATGCGCTGGGTGTTCGACGAACTGCTGGCCGAGGCGGGCAGTTCCGTGGCCGAGGCGCTGCCTCCCCTGCAGCCGCTCACCGTGCTGGCGCGCCACGCCTGGGCGCAGGGCGGCGGCCGGCTCGACCTGTTCGCCGACCGGGAGCGCTCGGCCGAGGCCATCGCCGAGTTCGCGTCACCGGCCGAAGGCCGTGCCTATCGGGCCTTCTGCGAGCGCGCTGCCCGCGTCTACGCCCGGCTCGAGGGTCCGCACATCCGCAGCAGTCGCCCAGGCGTGTGGCAGATGATCCGCGACCTCGGACCCCGCGGCTTGGCCACGCTGGCCGCGCTGGGACCGATGGCCAACCTGGCCAGCGCGCTGCAGCGCGAGTTCCGCGACGAGCGGCTGCGGCAGCTCTTCGGTCGCTACGCCACCTACTGCGGGGCCTCTCCCTGGGGTGCGCCGGCCACGCTGATGCTGGTGGCCCACGTCGAGCAGGAGGGCGTGTGGGCCGTTCGGGGCGGCATGGCCGCGCTGGCGGCGTCGCTGGCTGCGGTGGTGCAGGCACGGGGCGGGCGCATCCGCTATGGCGCGCGCGTCGCCGGCATCGAACATCGCGGCGGCCGCGTCGCCGGCGTACGGCTGGCCGACGGCGAGGCCCTGGCCTGCGAGGCCGTGGTCTTCAACGGCGATGCCAGTGCCCTGCAGGCCCTGCTGCGCGGCGCACCCGGCGTGGCGCCCGAGCCGGCGCCGGCGGCTGGCCGCACGCTGTCGGCGGTGACCTGGGCCATGCGCGTGCGCAGCCGGGGCCTGGCCCTGGCCCGCCACAACGTCTTCTTCGACGGCGACTACGCCAGCGAGTTCGACGACGTGTTCCGCGCGCGCCGGCTGCCGCGGCGCGGCACCGTGTACCTGTGTGCCCAGGACCGCCTCGACGGCGATGACGCCCAGCACGACGAAGCCGAGCGCCTGCTGATGCTCGTGAACGCACCCCCCGACGGCGACAGCCGATCCTTCGACGACCCGGAGACCGACGCATGCCAAGCCCGCAGTCTGGATCTGCTGCGCCGCTGCGGCCTGCAGCTGCAGATCGACCACCCGAGCCAGGTGCTGCGCCGCACGCCGGCGGACTTCCACCGGCTGTTCCCGGCCACGGGCGGGGCGCTGTACGGCCCGTCGACGCACGGCTGGATGGCGCTGTTCCGTCGCTCGGCGGCGGCCACCGCGCTGCCGGGTCTGTACCTGGCGGGGGGGAGCGTGCACCCGGGGCCGGGGGTGCCGATGGCAGCCATGTCGGGCCGGCTCGCG
Organism: Rubrivivax sp.; assembly: GCA_044371895.1. Lineage (GTDB taxonomy): Bacteria > Pseudomonadota > Gammaproteobacteria > Burkholderiales > Burkholderiaceae_C > Rubrivivax. The sequence continues at coordinate 4,549 of JBILSW010000113.1, read as the reverse complement.
GCCGCCACGCTGATGGCTCACCTCGGTTCGACGCGGCGGTCGAGCCGGGTGCTTATTGCTGGTGGTACGTCGATGCCCTCAGCGACGACGGCCGCCACGCCCTGACGCTGATCGCCTTCGTCGGTAGCGTGTTCTCGCCGTACTACCGCCGCGCCTGGCGGCAGGGCCGTGCGCAGGCCGGCGAGCACTGCGCGCTCAACGTGTGCCTGTACGGCGGTGGCCAGGACCGATGGGCCATGACGGAGCGCGGCGCGCGTCACGTGCGCCGCAGTGCCACGCGCCTAGAGATCGGCCCGAGCCAGCTGCAGTGGCAGGACGGCACTTTGGTGGTGGACATCGCCGAGTTCGCCACGCCGCTGCCGCGTCGCGTGCGCGGCAGCGTCGTCGTGCGCCCCTCGGCGCTGGTGGACTATGTCACGGCGCTGGACGCCGACGGCCGCCACCGCTGGGGGCCCATCGCCCCCTGCGCCCGCGTGGAGGTGATGCTGGAGTCGCCCGATCTCCACTGGCAGGGCAGCGCCTACCTCGACAGCAACGAGGGCGACGAGCCCATCACCGAGCCCTTCACCACCTGGGACTGGATGCGCGTACCGCTGCCCGACGGCAGTTGCGCCGTGATGTACGACGTTGGCCTGCGGCGCGGCGGCGAGCGCCACATCGCGCGGCGCTTCCACCCCGACGGGCGGGTCGCCGCGATGGCGCCGCCACCGCGCCACGCGCTGCCAGCAACGGGCTGGCGCATCGGCCGCCGCCTGCGCAGCGAAGGCCCCGCGGCGCTGCTGCGCACGCTGGAAGACACGCCCTTCTACGCCCGTTCGCTGGTTCACACGCACTTGGCCGGGCAGGCAGCCACGGGGGTGCACGAGACCCTGTCTGCCGACCGTTTCGCCGCGCGCTGGGTGCAGGCGCTGCTGCCCTTTCGCATGCCACGCCGGGGCTGAGCCATGAGGCAACCTGGGGCGCAACCGACGCAAATCGGCGTCCGAGTGTCAACACCACTTGACTTAGACAACTGTAAGTTCAAAATGACATCAGCCCACCGACCCAGGCGCGGCTGATCGATACCCGCGTGCAGGTTTTGCACGAGTTCGCAGTGCTCCCATCGAAGGAGAAGACATGGCAGACGCAACCGGATCCGACAAGGTCTGGCCGACAGGCCTGACCGAAGAGCAGTCGGAGGAAATCCACAAGCACCTCATCCAGGGCACGCAGATCTTCGGCTTCATCGCCGCGCTCGCGCACCTGTTTGCGTACATCTACTCGCCCTGGCTGAAGTGAGCCGGAAGGAGCCAACATGATCTACGGAAAGCTCTGGCTCGTGGTCAAGCCGACGGTGGGCATCCCGCTGTTCCTCGGCGCAGTGGCCATCGGTTCGTTCAGCGTGCACTACATGCTGGTCACCAACACCACGTGGGTGAAGAAGTTCCTCGACGGCAAGGGTGCCACCACGGCGATGGTGACCACGCCGGCCGCCACGGCGGCAGCGTCGCCCCCAACCGCCAAGCAGTAGCGGCGGTGACCGAGACGCCTCGGCAGGCCTGCCTGCCGGGCGCTCTTCCGATGCCCAGGCGAGCGTGTGCATCGGAAGCGCGTTGATGCCGTCCTTCATCGCTTCGCCCGCAAACGCCCCATGAGCGCTTTCCGCCGCCGCCTGACGCGCAGCTGGGTCGAGCTGGGCCCGCGCTTCCTGCCCTTCGCTGACGCTGCCAGCGAGACGCTGCCGCTGTCGAGGCTGCTGCGGCTGTCTCTGTTCCAGGTCAGCGTGGGCATGGCGCTGGCGCTGCTGGTGGGGGCGCTGAACCGCGTGCTCATTGTCGAGCTCGGCGTGAGCGCCGGGCTGGTGGCGCTGATGGTGGCCTTGCCGGTGCTGTACGCGCCTGTGCGGGCGCTGATCGGCTTCAAGTCGGACCACCACCGCAGCGCGCTGGGCTGGCGGCGCGTGCCCTTCATCTGGATGGGCTCGATGCTGCAGTTCGGGGGGCTGGCGGTGATGCCCTTCGCGCTGCTGGTGCTGGCCGGGCAGGGTGAGTCGACGCAGTGGCCGTCCTGGATGGGCCCGGCCGGCGCGGCGGTGGCCTTCCTGCTGATGGGCGCAGGGGTGCACACGGTGCAGACCGCGGGCCTGGCGCTGGCCACCGACCTGGCGCCGCCCGAAGACCACCCCAAGGTCGTGGGCCTGATGTACGTGATGCTGCTGCTGGGCACCATCGTCAGCGCCTTCGCGTTCGGGGCTGTGCTGGCCGATTTCTCGCCGGGGCGGCTGGTGCAGGTGATCCAGGCCTGCGCGGTGGTGACCCTGGTGCTCAACACCGTCGCGCTGTGGAAGCAGGAGTCCATCGGCCGCAGCCGCCTGCGCGACCCCGAGCCCGAGACCGACTTCCGCCAGACCTGGGCCGGCTACGCGGCGCTGGACGGCACCTGCCGGCGCCTCGTGGCCATCGCCTTGGGCACCATGGGGTTCGCAATGCAGGACGTGCTGCTGGAGCCGTACGGAGGCCAGGTGCTGGGCATGAGCGTCGGCCAGACGACCTGGCTGACGGCGGCCTTCGCCAGCGGCGGCCTAGCCGGCTTCACGCTGGCGTCGCGGCTGCTCACGCGTGGCTGGCCGCCGGCCCTGGGCGGCACCGGCCGGGTGCTCGACCCGGCCCGGATGGCCATGCTCGGCGCGACGCTCGGGGTGCCGGCCTTCGGCGCGGTGCTCGTGGCGGCGCTGACGCAGTCGGTGGGGCTTTTCGTGGCCGGCGTGGTGCTGATCGGCTTCGGCGGCGGCCTCTTCGGCCACGGCACGCTGACGCTCACCATGAGCCGCGCCCCGCGCGAGCACGCCGGCCTGGCTCTGGGGGCCTGGGGTGCTGCACAGGCCACAGCCGCTGGCGTGGCCGTGGCGGCCGGCGGACTGCTGCGCGACGCCGTTCAGGCCTGGGGGCCGGGGTTGTTCGGTCCCGTGCCGTGGCCGGATGCCGCCAGCGGCTATGCTTTTGTCTACGCGATCGAGATCGTGCTGTTGATCGCCACCGTCTGGGTGATGAAGCCGCTGGTCGGCGACGGCACCCGGACTCTCGGCGGCGCCGCGTTCGTGCGGGGCGCCCCTTCTTCAACCCCCTCTTGAGGCCCAAGCCTCTCCCGGAGCACCCACGATGGAAGTCCACCACCTGCTGTTTATCGCCTGGTTCGTCGTCTTCGCCTTCTGGCTGGCGGGCCAGTTCAAGCGGTCCAACCGCAAGTACGACGCGCACCAGCGCAAGCCGTCGTCGGGCGATTGAGGGGCCCGGCGAGCCCGGATTCCGGGCCTGCGCCCGGGGCTGCGCGATTCAGGCCCCGGTGCGCCCGGGCCGGCGGAACAAGCGCGTCAGCAGCCAGTCGGCCACCAGCGTGCAGAAGAGCGCGCCGTTGATGCCGGCCACCAGACCCATGAACGCTCCGCCCTGGGCGTTCCTCGCGAAGCCGAACCCCAGGAAGAACCCGGCTGTGGCGGTGCCCAGGTAGACGAGCACGGCGGCTCCGATCAGCCAGGTCGGCGTTTGACGGTCCAGGACCATTCGCATCGCGGTACTCCTCGGTCGGCGGCTCTGGTTGCGCGCTCAGGCCATCTCGCGCTGGGCCTGGCGCTGCAGCAACTCCAGCACCCGCACGGTGCGTTGGTAGAAGGTGCGGGCGGGCAGCTTATCGTCGGCCGCGGCGTCCACCAGGAAGCGCACGGCGGGCAAGGGCGGCAGCGCGCCGCCGGCCGTCATCGGGTGGCCTGGCGGCACCAGGCTGGCCAGCAGCGAGCGGGCCACCAGCGCCAGCTGGCGGCTGCGCGGCACCACGGTGCGGCGGGTCACCGAATCCAGGCCGGCCCGCGCCAGCGACTGGCCAATCTCGCCGTACACCAGGCGCGCAGCCTGGATACCGGGGCGGCAATCGCGGGGCAGGGCGGGCACACCGCACTCGGCCCGCTCGTACAGGCGCTCGGCCTCGTCGATGAGGCGCCGCACCACGCGCGCCAGCCGCTCGTCGAAAACCGGCCGCGCCAGCCAGGCCTCGGGGTCTATCCCTTCCGCGCGCAGCCACAGTGCCGGCAAGTAGACGCGGCCCAGCCTGGCGTCTTCGCCCACGTCGCGGGCGATGTTCGTCAGCTGCATCGCCACGCCCAGTTCGCAGGCGCGGGCCAGAGCCGGGGCGCTTCGAGTCTCCATCACCAGGGCCATCATCGCGCCCACGGTGCCTGCGACGCGGGCGCCGTAGGCGTGCAGGTCCTCGATGCTCTCGTAGTGGTGGCCGCGCACGTCCCACTCGAAGCCCTCGAGCAGGGCGTCGAGCAACAGTCGCGGGATCGAGCAGCGTTCCACCACGCAGGCCAGCGCGCGGTCGGCCAGATCGGGGCCGGGGCGACCGGCATAGACGGCGTCGAGCCGCTCGTGCAGCTGCGCGATGGCGAACCCGGGTTGGGTGCTGCCGTCGATGGCATCGTCGGCGACGCGGCAGAACGCGTACAGGCCCGTCGCCAGGCCGCGCACGCGCGAGGGCAGCAGCATCGAGGCCGTGAAGAACGATTTCGAGCCGCCGC
>JBILSW010000112.1:0-7544 GCA_044371895.1 Rubrivivax sp. | reverse complement strand
CCGGCCCCGCGCCGGTGAGCCCCGAGCGCATGGCCGCGGCCGGCCTGCGCACCTTCGCGCGCATGGCCGAGGCCTGGGGGCTCTCGGTCGAGGAGCAACTGGCCCTGCTCGGCCGGCCCCCACGCTCCACCTACTTCGCGTGGCGCAAGGTACCCGAGCGCGCGCAACTGCCGCGTGACACGCTGGAGCGCCTGTCCAACCTGCTGGGCATCTGGAAGAGCCTGCAGATCCTGCTGCCCGACGCGGCGGCCGCCGACGCCTGGATGCGCCGGCCCAACGCCGCCGCGCCGTTCGGCGGCCGCAGCGCGCTGCAGCGCATGCTGGCCGGCAACGTGAGCGACCTGCACCTCGTGCGCCGCTACCTCGACGGCGTGCGCGGCGGGGGCTGGTCCTGAGCGGCGCCGCGGCCGGCCCCGCCGTCCGCCGCATCCGCTGGCCCGGGGCCTGCCGCATCGTGCCGACACGGCACCCGTCGGAGAACCTCTTCGACCGCGTTGCCGACGAGGCCGACTTCGAGGCGCTGTACGCGCTGGAGGCCATGACCAACGAGCGGGCGCGTGACGCCCTTGGCGAGATCGAGCGCGTGCCGCGCGCGCAGCGCCGCTACGGCCCCGGCAGCGGCCCCATCATGGCCGCGTTCACGCATGTCAACACCGAGGGCAGCCGCTTCTCGGCCGGCGAGTGGGGCATGTTCTATGCCGCCAAGGAACACGACACCGCGGTGGCGGAGACGCGCTTCCACCACGCCCGCTTCCTGGCCGCCACGCGCCAGGGCCCGCTGCACCTGCCGATGCGGTTGCTGAGCGTGGCCATCGACGCGAGGCTGCACGACCTGCGCCCCGCCGCCGTGGTGCCGCAGGCGGTGTTCGACCCGGCCGACTACGCGGCGGCACGCGCCCTGGGCGCACGGCTGCGCGCCGAGGGCTCCGAGGGCGTGGTCTACCCCAGCGTGCGCCGGCCGCGCGGCCAGTGCGCCGGCCTGTTCACGCCACGGGGCGCCAGCCGCTGCGTGCACGCGGCCATCCTGCTGTACGCCTGGGACGGCGAGCGCTTCACCGATGTCTACGAGAAGACGGCATGACCGGAGCCGTGCACGATCGCTTCGACCGGCTGGACGCGCTGCGCGCTGCCGCCATCCTGTGGATGGCGCTGTTCCACTTCCTGTTCGACCTCAACCACTTTGGCTACCTGCAGCCGCGGCAGAACTTCCACCACGACTTGCCCTGGGTGGCGCAGCGCACGGTCATCGTCGGCCTGTTCCTGTTCTGCGCCGGCCTCGGGGTGGCCGTGGCGCAGGCCCAGGGGCAGGGCTGGGTGCGCTTCTGGCGCCGCTGGGCGCAGGTGGCGGGCTGCGCGGTGCTGGTGAGCATCGGCTCGAGCCTGATGTTCCCGCGCAGCTTCATCTTCTTCGGCGTGCTGCACGGCATCGCGGTGATGCTGGTGGTGGCGCGGCTGGCGGCGCCGCTGCGGTCCTGGCTGTGGCTGCTGGGCGCGGTGGCGCTGGCGCTGCCGTGGCTGCTGCAGTTCGAGGCCTTCAACGCCCGGCCGCTGGCCTGGACGGGCCTGATCACGCGCAAGCCGGTGACCGAGGACTTCGTGCCCGTGCTGCCCTGGCTGGGCGTGATGCTGTGGGGCGTGGCGGCGGGGCAGTGGCTGCTGGCTCACCGTCGCGGCGTGCTGGCCGGCCCGCTGGCCGCGCCGCTGCGGCCGCTGGCGGTGCTGGGCCGCTGGAGCCTGAGCTTCTACATGCTGCACCAGCCGGTGTTCATCGGCGGCATCCTGGCCGGGCGCGCGCTCGGGTGGTGGTGAAATCGCGGCGATGAACAAGCCCGCCGCCAAGCACGTCCTCTTCGGCTTCCACGCCGTCACCGTGCGCCTGAAGACGGCACCGGAGACGGTGGACGAGGTGCACGTCGATGCCACGCGGCGCGACGCCCGCATGCGCCAGTTCCGCGAGCGCGCCGAAGCCGCCGGCGTGCGCCTGATCGACAGCGACGCCGCCCGGCTGGCGCAGCTGGTGGGCAACCCGCGCCACCAGGGCGTGGCCGCGCGCTGCACGGCGCTGGCGCCCCGGCACTCGCTCGACGAGGTGCTCGACGACGCCGAGGGCGACGCCCTGGTGCTGGTGCTCGACGGCGTGACCGATCCGCACAACCTGGGCGCCTGCCTGCGCGTGGCCGACGGTGCCGGCGCGCACGCCGTGGTGGCGCCCAAGGATCACGCCGTGGGCCTGAACGCCACGGTGGCCAAGGTGGCCAGCGGCGCCGCCGAGACCGTGCCCTACCTGATGGTGACCAACCTCGCGCGCACGCTCGGCGAGCTGAAGGAACGCGACATCCGCGTCATCGGCACCAGCGACGACGCCGCGCTCACGCTGTACGAGGTCGACCTCTCCGGCCCCGTGGCCCTGGTGCTGGGGGCCGAGGGCGCCGGCCTGCGCCAGCTCACGCGCAAGACTTGCGACGTTCTCGTGCGCATCCCGATGGCCGGCGCGGTGGAGAGCCTCAACGTCAGCGTCGCCGCGGGCGTGTGCCTGTACGAGGCCGCCCGGCAGCGGCGGACGCCCCGCGCGGGTTGAGCCGAACCGACCCTCAGCGCGGGCGCTGCCGCGCGAGGGCCTGCTGCAGCGCCGCGGCCACGGCCTCGCGATAAGCCGGAATGCGCGCGACGTCGTCGTGCCGCGCGCCGGCCACCTCCACCAGCGTCGACGCCGGCCGCAGCGCCTTCAGCCGCCGGGCGTGCGAAACGTCGATCAGCCGGTCATCGGTGCCGTGCAGCATCAGCACCGGCGTCCTCACGCGCACCAGGGCAGCGGCGGTGTCCAGCGGGTAGCGCAGCACGGCCCGGGGGACCCACGGGTAGTGCTCCTCGGCCAGCGCCGCCATGCTCAGGTAGGGCGAGCCCAGGATCGTGAGCTCGGGCTGCACCTCGGCCGCAAGCACCGCCGCCAGCCCCGTGCCCAAGGAGCGACCGTAGAGCACGCGCAGCTTGCCGTCGTAGGCGCCCGCCACGGCCTGCCAGGCGGCGCGCACGTCGGCGTGCAGCTGCGCCTCGCTGGTGATGCAGCACGGGCTCTTGCCGTAGCCGCGGTAGTCGATCATGACGAGGTCGAGATTGGCGCGGCGGTAGGTGTCGAGGTTGCCGAACCAGCCCTCCAGGCTGCCTCCGTTGCCGTGCAGGAAGAACACCACGCCGTCGGGCGCGGGCAGCTTCAGGTGCAGGGCGTTCAGGCGGCCGCCATCGCCGTTCGGCACCTCGATCCAGCGCTCGTGCACGTCGGGGCCCTTGTCGAACACCCAGTCGGCCGGCAGCGTGTGCGGTCGGAAGATCAACCACTCCTGCCGGAACCACAGCGCCGCCACGAGGCCGGCCCACGCGAGCGCAGCCACCAGCGCCCAGCCGGACAGCCGGCGCAGCCAGGCCCGCATCACACCCAGCCCAGCGCCCCGGCCAGCGCCCCGGCGCCGAGGGCCCACATGGGATTGCGCCGGGTGCGCAGCATCAGCCACAGCGTACCGGCCACCAGCAGCCAGGCCAAGGGCGAGGCCGCGTTGGGCTGCAGCAAGACGGCGCCGGTGGCCAGCAGCAGGCCGATGGTCAGCGGCGCCAGGCCGGCCGTGAAGGCCCGCACGCCGCGCGAGTGGCGGTAGCGGTCGCCGAAGCGCCCGGCGCCGACGGCCAGCAGGGCCGAAGGCAGCAGCGAGCCCGCCATGGTGGCCGCCACGCCCGCCAGCCCGCCGACGCTGTAGCCGATGGCGGCCACGAACAGCACGTTGGGCCCCGGCATGGCCTGCCCGATGGCGATGCAGTCGTTGAACTGCACCGGCGTGAGCCAGCCCTCCTGCGCCACCACCAGGCGCTGCATTTCGCTGACCGTGGTGATGGCGCCGCCGATGGCCACCAGCGACAAGGCCGTGAAGTGCAGGAACAGGCGCCACCACTCGGCCGCGCCGATGCCCACCGGCCCCCACAGCAGCGTCTGCCAGGCGGTGTCCACCGCGCTCACGCTGCCTTCCCCAATCGCCAGGCTGCCCACGCGATGCCCGGCGCGCCCAGCGCCAGCACCACCAGCGGCAGCGGCCAGCGCAGCACGGCGATCGCCGCCACGGTGGCAGCCACGAAGGCGAAGGCCCCGGCGCGCCCCAGCGGGTTCGAGCGCAGCCCCGGCGCCAGCCGGATGGCCGTGGCCAGCACCAGGCCCGCGGCGACCACGCCCATGCCGCGCAGCGCGCCGCCCACGGCCGGCACCTCGCCCAGGCTCAGCGCCGCCATCGTGGCGGCCACCACCAGCAGCAAGGGCAGCAGCAGCATGCCGCTGCTGGCCGCCAGTGCGCCGCGCCAGCCGAAGCAGCGGTCGCCGTAGATCAGCCCCAGGTTGACGACGTTGGGCCCGGGCAGCACCTGCGACAGCGACAGCAGCTCGAGGAACTGTTCGCGCGTCAGCCAGCCCAGGCGCTCCACCAGTTCGCGCTGCGCCACCGGCAGCACGCCGCCGAAGCCCATCATCGCCAGCCGGTTGAAGGCCAGGAACAGCGCCGCTGGCGAGGCCGGCGCGGCGCGGGCGCCCTCAGGCATCGACGCGCCCCACGTCGGCCTTGCGCGCCAGCAGCAGGCTCACGACCAGCGCCGCCGCCACCCAGGCCAGCGCCACGGCCGCCATCGGCCCGTAGCCGCCGGCAGCCAGGATGGCCCCGCCGCCCGCCGCGCCCAGTGCCTGCCCGGCGTAGATGGCCGAGGTGTTGAGCGCCAGCAGGGCCGGGGCCACCGCAGGTGCCGCGGCCGACAGCCGCGCCTGCTGCGCCGAATTGGAGGAAAACGTGCCCAGTGCCCAGGGCACCAGCAGCAGCGCGACCAGCGCCAGCGTGCTGGCCCAGGGCCAGGCCAGGAAGGCCAACCCGACGCTGACGAGGCCCAGGTTGACGCAACGCGGCGCGCCCAGGCGCTCGATCCATCGCGTCAACAGCACGTTGCCCACCAGCCCGAACAGGCCGAACCACATGAACAGGAGGCTGATGGCCCCTGCGCTGGCGCCCAGCACGTCGCGGTAGTAGGGCGCCATGTAACTGAAGAGCGTGAACTGCCCGGCGCCGCTGAGCACCGTCACGCCCACCAGCGCCATCAGCCAGGGGTTGCGCAGCACGCGGCCCCAGCCGGCCAGCGACATCGGCGGCGGCTTCACGCCGTCGGGCACGGTGCGCCACACGCCCCAGGCGGCGGCGGCGGACAGCACGGCCACCAGCGCGAAGGCCCAGCGCCAGCCGAAGCTCTCGCCGATCCAGGCGTGCAGCGGCATGCCCAGCACCGAGGCCAGGCTCCAGCCCAGGAAGATGAAGCTCATGTGGCGGCCGCGCTCGCCCTCGGGCGCCAGGACGTTGATGGCCGCAGCAGCCTGCGGCGTGAACACCGCCGCCGCGAGCACCGCCAGCGCGCGCAGCGGCAGCAGCGCCGCGTAGCCCGGCACCAGCGCGCACATGGCGTGGCCGATGGCGTACCAGGCCAGAGATGCAGTCAGCAGCAGGCGGCGGTCCATGGCTCCCAGCAGCATCGCCAGCAGCGGCGCGCCGCAGCCCATGGCCACGGCGCCGGCGGTGATGAGTTGCCCGGCGACCGCCGCCGATACCTCCAGCGAGGCCACCAGGCTGTTCAGCGAGCCCGGCACCACCATCACGCCGCAGCCAATGGCGAAGTTGCCGGCCAGCAGCGCCCAGCGCGCCGAGCCCAGGCTCATCCTCTCAGCACCTTCAGTGCCTCGGGGTTGACGAGGTTGGTTGGCGTGTTGTGGATGAAGTTGACGACGTTCTCGAATGCCGCACCGAAGGTCAGCTCGTAGCTGTCCTGCTCCACGTAGCCGATGTGCGGCGTGCAGATGGCGTTCTCCAGCCGCAGCAGCGGGTGTCCCTGGAGGATGGGCTCGGTCTCGAAGACGTCGACCGCGGCCATGCCCGGGCGGCCGCGATTGAGCGCCGCCACCAGCGCGTTGTCCTCGACCAACTCTGCACGCGAGGTGTTGACGAACAGCGCGGTCGGCTTCATGCGTGCCAGCGCGTCGAGCTTGACGATGCCTCGCGTGGCCTCCGACAGGCGCAGGTGCAGGCTGAGCACGTCGCATCCCTCGAAGAAGGCCTCGCAACTCTCGGCGCTGTCGTGGCCGTCGGCGCGGGCGCGCTCGCGCGACAGATCGCTGCCCCACACGAGAACCTGCATGCCGAAGGCGCGTCCGTAGCCGGCCACGAGGCGGCCGATCCTGCCGTAGCCCCAGATGCCCAGCGCCTTGCCCTTGAGCACCATGCCGATGCCGAAGTTGGCGGGCATCGACGCCGCCTTCAGGCCGCTCTGCTGCCAGGCACCGTGCTTGAGGTTGCCGATGTACTGCGGCAGCCGCCGCATGGCGGCCATGATCAGAGCCCAGGTCAGCTCGGCCGGGGCCACCGGCGAGCCGGTGCCCTCGGTCACCGCGATGCCCAGCCGGGTGGCGGCCTCGACGTCGATGTGGCTGCCCACACGCCCGGTCTGCGAGATCAGCTTCAGACGCGGCAGCTTCTCGAGCAGCGCGCGCGGGAACTGCGTGCGCTCGCGGATCAGCACCAGCACGTCGGCGTCGCGGAGCCGCACGCCGAGCTGCCCAGTGCCCTTGACGGTGTTGGTGTAGACCTTGGCGTTGTACGGTTCCAGCAACTGCGCGCAGCGCAGCTTGCGCACCGCGTCCTGATAGTCGTCGAGGATGATGATGTTCATGGCCGGCCGCCGATTGTGCCGCGCGGCCGGCCGCGCAGCGGGCGGCCTCTACACTGCGCCGCCCCACCCCGAGGAGACCTGTCGATGAGCCTGACGATGCACGCCGCCACCGCCCCCGCCTTCGCGAAGATGCTCAGCAGCATGCTGGCCTGGCTCGACAAGGCGCAGGCCCACGCCGAGGCGCGCCGCTTCGATGCCAACAACTACCTGAGCCTGCGCCTGGCGCCCGACATGCTGCCGCTGTCGCGCCAGATCCAGATCGCCTGCGACGGCGCCAAGGGCTGCATGGCGCGGCTGGCCGGCATCGATGTGCCCAAGTGGGACGACACCGAGGCCACGCTCGACGAACTGCGCGAGCGCATCCGTCGCACACGCGACTACGTCGCCGGCTTCCTGCCAGAGCAGCTCGCCGGCAGCGAGACGCGCGAGATCGTGGTGCCGACGCGGACCGCCGAGCTGCGCTTCAACGGTGAGGACTACTTGCGCCACTTTGTGCTGCCGAACTTCTACTTCCACGCCACCACCACGTATGCGCTGCTGCGCCACGCAGGCGTGGAGATCGGCAAGCGCGACTACCTCGGCTGAAGGCCCGCCACCTCAGCCCGCGCGGCCAGGGCCTTGGGCGGCGGCGCCGCCGGGCCGGCGCCGCGGGCCGCGACCTGACGGCCGGCCGCCGCAGCCCGCCGCTGCGGCGCGCCCTTGCGCGCGTCCTTCGCCGGGCGTGCCGGGGCTGCCCGGGGCAGCTGGGCCACCCGCGCCGGGCGCGCGGCCGGTGCGCACACCACCACCGTCTGCCCGGCCCTGAACCG
>JBILSW010000267.1:0-4944 GCA_044371895.1 Rubrivivax sp. | reverse complement strand
CTTCCTTCTCGAACGGCACGTGGATGGCATCCCGCGTGGTGCCGGGCTGGTCGAAGGCGACCAGGCGCTCCTCGCCCAGCCAGGCATTGATCAGGGTGCTCTTGCCCACGTTGGGCCGCCCGGCGACAGCCAAGCGGATGGGACGATCGGCCTCGTCAGCGGGCGCCTCGTCGGCGTCGTCGGCGTCACTGAAGTCGAAGGGCTCCAGCGCGGCCTCGAGCAGGCTGCGGATCCCCTGCCCGTGCGCCGACGAGATGGGCAAGGGCTCGCCGATGCCCAGCTCGTGGAACTCGGCCAGCGAGGGCGCGTCCACCATGCCCTCGGCCTTGTTGGCCGCCAGCAGCACGCGCTTGTGCTGCTGGCGCAGGAAGCGGGCGATGTCCTGGTCCTGGGCCGAGAGCCCGGCGCGGACGTCGACGACGAAGATCACCAGGTCGGCCTCGGCCACGGCCTGCCGCGTCTGCTTGGCCATCTCGGCCACCACGCCGGTGGGCTTGTCGGGCTCGAAGCCCCCGGTGTCGACGACGATGAATTCGCGCGGCCCCAGGCGCGCGTCGCCGTAGTGGCGGTCGCGCGTGAGTCCGGCGTAATCCGCCACGATGGCGTCGCGGCTCTTCGTGATGCGGTTGAACAGCGTGCTCTTGCCTACGTTGGCGCGGCCGACGATGGCGATGACCGGCTTCATGGACGGCTGCGCGCGCGGCGCATCAGTTGGGCCGGAAAGCGAACAGGCCGCCGACGGCGGTGGTCACGATGAGGGTCTGTCCCGAGACCACCGGCGTGCCGATCACCGGCTGGCCGTCGGTCGGCAGGCGCAGCTGCGGCTCGCCGGACTCGGCCGACAGGAAGTGCACGAAGCCGTCGCGATCGCCGAACACCACCACCGGGCCGACGGCCACGCCGCCGCTCAAGCCGCGGTTCAGGAAGCGCTCGCTGCTCCAGAGGAGATCCCCCGTGGTGGCCCGCCAGGCGCTGACGCGGTCGCTGGCGTCGGCGCCGAACACGCGCTCGGCGTCGCCGGCCATGGCCGTGATGCCGCCGTTGCTGCGCGACCAGAGCGTAGCCCCGCGGGCGGCGTCGGCGCAGCCGATGGCATTCTGAAAGGCGCGCATGCAGACGCGGTCGCCCACCCGCACCATGGGCCCGACGAGGTCAGCAAGCCGCTCGACCTCGTTGCTGCCCCGCGGCGTGGCCAGGGCCGCCTCCCACTGAACGGTGCCGCGCAGAGGGTCCACGCCGGCCAGGCGCGGCCCCTGGGCGACGAGCAGAGTGTTGCGGAAGCTGCTGATGACGCTGGGCTGGGCCAGGGTCAGCGGGTCGTTCGGGCGCTGCAGCACCCAGAGGCGGCGGCCGTCCACGGCATCGAAGGCGTGCACCGCGCGGTCCACGGCCAGCACGAACACCCGTTCGCCGGCCACCAGCGGCGGCGTCACCACGCTCGCCGGCAGTCGCGCACGCCAGACCTCGCGGCCGCGGTCGAGCGTGACGACCTCGTTGTCCCGCGTCACCACCGCGGTGAAGCGGCCGTCGTGGCCCACGCCGGCCGAGATCTGCGCACCCACCGGCCAGCGCCACCAGAGCTCGCCCGTCTCGGCCTTGAAGGCCTGCACGTCACCCCACGACGACGCCACCACTACGAGGCCGTCGCGCACCGCCGGCGTCAGCGGGAAGTCGACGCGGCCGATGCCCGCCTGCCAGACCATGCGGCCCGCGATCTTGGGAACCAGTGGCTCCAGCGGCTTGGGCGGGGGCGCATCCGCCGCGCAGCCGACCAGCAACGACAGCGCCAGCAGCGCTGCCAAACCGGCGCGCCGCCTCATTTGGAGGCCCCCAGTGCGGGCGCGCTGGCCGCCGCGGCGGCGATCACCGGCGCACCCAGCGCCGCAAGCTTGGCCTCGACGAAACGGCGGTAGTCGACGCGATCGCCCATCGCCGCGTATGCGCGCTGGTAGGCCGCGACGGCATCGTTGGGCTTGCCCTGCAGCGCCAGCACGTCGCCTTGGCGATCGGCGCGCAGCGCCTCGAAGGGGGCGGGGACGGGCTCGGCCAGCAGCTTCAGGGCCTCGTCGTAGGCCTTGGCTTCGGCGTGGACGGCGGCTAGTCGCAGGCGTGCCATCGCCTTGAAGTCGGCGTCGTCGACGTTGGCGATCACCCAGCCCAGGCTGGCCTTGGCGGCATCGGGCTGCCCCTTTTCGGCCTGCAGCTTGGCCGCAAGCAGCGCGCCCTGGGCGGCGAAGGCGGTCTTGGGGAAGCGCTGCTGCAGGTCGGACAGCACGCGGCCGGTCTTGTCGAGGTCGGCCGCCATCGCGGCGCGGTCGAGTTCCTCGTACATGCCGCCAGCCTCCAGGCCCTGCTGGGCATGGCGGTTCTCCCACCAGCGCCAGCCGCCGAAGGCGCCCAGCGCGAGGACGAGCGTCCAGGTGATCAGGTTGCCGTAGGACTTCCAGAACGCCTTCAGCGATTCGAGTTGCTCCTGCTCCTGCAGGTCGAGATTGGTGGCCATCGTGCGTGTCGGGAAGGGTGCCGCCGGTGCCCCGTGGCACCGTGGCGGCAAAGCGTCGGATTATGCGGGCAGCAGTTCGCCGGCCCACAGGGCGGCGTCCTCGAGGGGGCGCGTCTGCTGGGCCCCGGCGGCGTCGCGCAGGGGCTTCAGAGCCAGTTCGCCGCGCGCGAGTTCATCGGGCGCGAAGATCAGCGCATGGCGTGCCCCGCTGGCGTCGGCCCGCTTGAACTGGCTCTTGAGGCTGCCCCCGCCCGCGTGCAGCACGACCGCGGCGCCGGCGGCGCGCAAGGTCTCCAGCACCGGCATCACGGTGGCCATGGGTACGCCGTCGGCGACGATGGCGTAGGCGTCAGGCACCGAGCGCGGCGGGTTCAGGCCGGCCGCCTCCAGAAGCAGCAGCAGCCGCTCGATGCCCAGCCCGAAGCCGACGCCAGGCGCTGGCTTGCCGCCGAGTTGCTCGATCAGCGTGTCGTAGCGGCCACCACCGCACACCGTGGACTGCGCGCCCAGCAGCGGCGTGACCCACTCAAACACCGTGAGGTTGTAGTAGTCCATGCCGCGTACCAGGCGCGGGTTGATGCGGTAGGCCAAGCCGGCGGCGTCGAGCACGGCGCGCACGCCGTCGAAGTGGGCGCGCGAGGCCCCGCCGAGGTAGTCCAGCAGTCTCGGGGCGGCTTGCACCAGCGGCGCCATCGCCGGGTTCTTGCTGTCGAGAATGCGCAGCGGGTTGCTGTGCAGGCGGCGCCGGGCGTCCTCGTCGAGTATGTCCGCATTGGCCTCGAAGTGCGCGATCAGCGCCGCCCGGTGCGAGGCCCGCTCGGCCGGCTGGCCGAGGCTGTTGATCTCGAGCCTGAGCTGTTCGCCCTCCTTCAGCCCAAGTTCGCGCCAGAGCGCACCATGAGGATGATCTCGGCGTCCACATCGGGGCCCGCATGGCCGAAGGCCTCGACATCGAGCTGGTGGAACTGGCGGTAGCGGCCCTTCTGCGGGCGTTCGTGGCGAAACATGGGGCCCATCTGCCAAACGCGCATCGGGCCGTTGTAGAGCGCGTTGTGCTCGACGATGGCGCGCACCATCCCGGCCGTTGCCTCGGGGCGCAGCGTCAGCTGGTCGCCATTCATGTGGTCGGTGAAGGAGTACATCTCCTTCTCGACGATGTCGGTGACCTCGCCGAGGCCGCGCACGAACAGCGCAGTCGGCTCGACGATCGGGGTGCGCAGGGCCCTGTAGCCATAGCGTGCCAGCAGGCGTCGCACGGTGTCCTCGAACCACTCCCAGCGCGCCGAGTCCGGCGGCAGGATGTCGTTCATGCCCTTGATGGCTTGCAGTTTGTCGACCATGGAAAGCGGGTTCGCCACCCGTTCGCGCTGGGCTTGTCGAAGCGCGCCGGGTCGGATGAATCAGAGGCTGCGACAGGCTCAGCCCGAACGGTTCCGGCCGGCGGTCAATGCGTGGCGGTCACCGTGCCGAAGCGCTTCTCGATGTAGTCCTCGACGATGCGGTGGAACTCCTGTGCGATGCCATCGCCGCGCAGCGTCATTGCCTTGTGGCCGTCGATGAACACCGGCGCAGCCGGGGCCTCGCCCGTGCCGGGCAGGCTGATGCCGATGTCGGCGTGCTTGCTCTCGCCCGGGCCGTTGACGATGCAGCCCATGACCGCCACCTTGAGGTTCTCGACGCCCGGGTAGCGCGACTTCCACACCGGCATCTGCGCGCGCAGGAAGTCGTCGATCTGCTTGGCCAGTTCCTGGAACGTGGTGCTGGTAGTGCGGCCGCAACCCGGGCAGGCCGTGACGCTGGGGTTGAAGCTGCGCAGGCCCAGGCTCTGCAGGATCTCCAGCGCCACCGCCACTTCCTGAGTGCGCAACTCGCCCGGCTGGGGCGTCAGGCTGACGCGGATGGTGTCGCCGATGCCCTCTTGCAGCAGGATGCCCAGCGAGGTGGCGCTGGCCACCGTGCCCTTGGTGCCCATGCCGGCCTCGGTGAGGCCCAGGTGCAGCGCGTAGTCGCAACGCCGGGCCAGCGCGCGGTAGACGCTGATGAGATCCTGCACGCCGCTGACCTTGCAGCTGATGATGATGTGGTCGGGGTTGAGGCCCAGCTCGCGCGCGTAGTCGGCCGAGCTCAGCGCGCTGTGCACCAGTGCCTGGTACATCACCTGCTTCGCATCGAGCGGCACGGCGCGCTGCGCGTTGACGTCCATCATCGAGGCCAGCAGTTCCTGGTCGAGGCTGCCCCAGTTGACGCCGATGCGCACCACCTTGTCCAGCCGCGCCGCCACTTCGACCATCTGCGCGAACTGGCGGTCCTTCTTGTCGCCTTTGCCGACGTTGCCCGGATTTATGCGGTACTTGCTGAGCGCCTCGGCCATCGCAGGGTAGTCGGTCAGCAGGCGATGTCCGTTGTAGTGGAAGTCGCCCACCAGCGGCACGTCGACGCCC
>JBILSW010000544.1:0-2681 GCA_044371895.1 Rubrivivax sp. | reverse complement strand
GCGGTCGAGCTGCGCGCGGATGTGCGGCACGGCCTCGGCGGCCTCGGGGGTGTTGACCGTGATGCGCACCATCTCGCTGCCCGCCTGCGCGAGCTCCTTCACCTGGATGGCCGTGCCGATGACGTCGACCGTGTCGGTGTTGGTCATGCTCTGCACGCGCACCGGGGCATCCCCGCCGATCGTGACCACGTGGCTGCCCCAGCGGACGCGCGCCTGGCGGGTACGGCGGGCCCCCGGTGCGGCAGGCTCGATCAGGTCGACGGGGTCGTCTGCGTTCATCGCGTTTCGGGGCGCCGTGCGGGCGCTTCAGGGCAGCTGGAGGCGAGCGACATTGTCGCGGCTGCGGCCGGTCAGGTCGACCGCTCGGCCGCGAAAGACCAGTTCGGTGGCCGCGGCATTGCCCACCACCACCGTCAGGGGCGGCAGGCCGTTGAGGCCCACCTGCTCGCCCGGCGAAACGGTGCGCGACAGCAGCGTGGCGCCGCGGGCGTCGCGCACCTCGACCCACGAGGCCTCGCCGACGCGCACCTGCAGCAAGGCTGCCGGGGTGGGCCCGGGAGCGGACGGGTCAGCACCGGGCGGTGGCGCGGAGAACACGATCTCGGTCATCGGTCCCGAGGCGGCGGTCGCGCTGGCGCTGGCGCTGGCGCTGGCGGCCGCGGCCGGCGCCGCGACCAGCCCGGCGCCCGACGCCGCGGTCTCGGCGCCGCTGGCCGCGGCCGCGGCCGACGCCGACACCGACACCGCGGGCTCGACGGGCAGCGCCGCGGCGGGCGGTGCAGCCGGCGGGGCCGTGTCGCGCCACGGCAACATGGGCGGCCCCGCAACCCAGGCCACGGAGGCCAGCATCAGCACCAGGGCCCCCAGCAGCAGGGGCTTCATCGCCAGCCTGGCCAGCGGCCTGTCCTCGCCCGAGCGAAGGTTGTCCGCCTTGCCCTCGCTGAAAGGCGCGTTGAGCCCGGCGTCCTGGGGCAGCAGCAACGGCGGCCCGACGGCTGGCAGCAGATCGAGCACCGGGCGCGCGTCGATCTTGAGCGTCCGGCAGACCGTCTGCGCGAGAGCCCGCGCAAACGTGGTGTCCGGCAGCTCTGCGAGCCGGTCGGCCTCCAGCGCCTCGAGCTTGCGGGGCGAGACCTTGATCGCCGCCGCCAGCGCGGCGATGTGCAGGCCCTGCCGCTCCCGTGCGGACTTCAGCAGCGCCCCGGCGGTCGGCGCCACCCGGTGGGCGGGATCGGCGGGCGGCTCGTTTTCGGCATTCACGGCTTCTGGTGTCCTTCGGTGCGACGGCCCGGTTCAGTCGTCGAAGCGGCCCCGCTCGAACTGCAGGGTCTCGGTGGACTGCGGGAAGCGGTCACGCAGACGGCGGCCGAAGTCCATCATCGCGTCGGCGTTGCCGAGCCGGCGCTCGATGCGCGCGGCCAGCCACAGGCTCTGGGCGTTCACCTGCTCGGGCATCGCGTTGATGCGGCCGACGTAGAAGCGAGCGCGCTCGAGCTCGCCCCGGCGCAGCAGCACCTCGGCCAGGTTGAAGGCCGTGACCGGATTCGTGGGATCGAGCTCGTAGCTGCGCGACAGCGCTCGCTCGGCATCGGCCCAGCGACCGGTGCGGGCCAAGCACACGCCCTTGGCCATCCAGCTGCGCGCGACACCGTCGTAGCGCGGCGCGGCGATGGCGCGGTCAAAGGCAGCGTCGGCCTCGACGAAGCGCCGCTCGTTGCAAAGAAACCAGCCATGATTGTGCACGTTCCCGGCATCGCCCGGCGCCAGTTGCATGGCACGCAGGAACGAGGCCTCTGCCCCCGCACTGTCGCCATTGGCGGCCAGCACCAGCGCGCGCAGGCCGATGGCCTCGGGCATGTCGGGGCGCGCGGCCAGAGCCTGGCGGATCTCGTCCAGTGCGGTCTGGTTCTGGCCGCGCGAGAAATACAACGCCGCCAGCTCCAGCCGGGCCTGGGCCCGGCGTGAGGGATCAGCCACGTTCTGCGGCGGCGTGGGCACCACGTTACCGTCGGACGTGGTCGTGGTGACCGTGGTGCAGCCTGCCAGCGCCAGCACTCCGGCACAGGCCGACAACAGCGCGAGCGCGGCCAGCCTCTTCACGGCCGCGCGGCCCCGGCGACGGGCGCCTGTGGCACGATCTCGAAGACCGCGCGGCGCCGTCTCATGCGCTCGCTCGCCTGCGTGCGGTCCTGCACCTCGCCGGCCAGCTGCCCACAGGCGGCGTCGATGTCGTCGCCACGGGTCCTGCGCACGGTGGTCACGATACCGGCCTCCTGCAGCACTTCGGCGAAGGCGAAGACGCGCTCGCGCGGCGAACGCAGCAGCCCCGAAGCCGGGAACGGGTTGAACGGGATCAGGTTGAACTTGCAGCGCACCGGGCCCACGCCGCGGCTGGCCTCGGCCCGCCCCTGGACCAGCTCCACCAAGGCGCGGGCGTTGGCGGGGGTGTCGTTGACGCCGTCGAGCATGCAGTACTCGAAGGTGATGAAGTCACGGGGTGCGGCTTCCAGGTAGCGCCGGCAGGCCGCCAGCAGGTCGGCCAGCGGGTACTTCCGGTTGAGCGGCACGAGGTGCTCGCGCAACTCGTCGTCGGGCGCGTGCAGCGAAACGGCCAGCGCCACCGGGCAGTCCTCGCGCAGGCGGTCGATCAGGGGCACCACGCCCGAGGTGCTGACTGTGAC
>JBILSW010000111.1:0-7683 GCA_044371895.1 Rubrivivax sp. | reverse complement strand
CGATGCGCTCGGCCAGGCTGTCGATGTGCAGCGTGGCACCGCTGAAGGCTGCCGTGTAGCCGAACCAGAAGGCCTCGGCGGCTTCGACGCCCAGGGCCGCCTGGCCGTTCGGAAGCTGCAGTGCAACGGCCTCGTCGGCATGCTGCTGCAGCGCGGCCAGGTTGCCGGCCCACAGCGCGCGGTAGGTGTCGGCCAGCAAGCGCGCGCCAGGAGTGTCGTGCATGGGGTCCTGCCATGGCGGCGGGGCGGGCGGCTTCCACAAGGGCAGCGTTGGCACACCCTTGCTCCCCATCCACTGCTGCGCCAGCGCTTGCGGCGTGCTGCCCAGCTGCAGCGCGATGGCGCCCTGGTCGCGGACCAGCCACTCATGCACGATGCGGTTGCTCACGCACACGCAGTCGGCCACGGTGCGCACCTGCACGGGCCTGCCCGTGGCTGGGCCGAACGCACCATCGCCTCGGTGCGTCATGGTGGAAGCGATGCGGTGCGAAGACAGGAAGCCGTTGGTGGCATTGCCCGCGCTGACGATGTCCTCGCAAAGCAGGCGCCTGTCCGGGAACTGCTGCAGCGTTTCCAGCGTGCCGAGCGCCACCGCATCCACGCCCTGGCTGGTGCCGCCGGGGGTGATGACGGCGCAGTCGGCGCCGTAGTAGCGGTGGATGGCATCGACCTGCCGGCCTTCCCAGATGCGCGCGGTGATGACGCGGATGTAGTGGTCGAGGTCCGTGAATTCGGCGTCGAAGCCGGCCATCGCGGCGCGCCCGTTCATCGCGGCAACCTCGCGGACGAGCGCAGCACCAGCCGCGTGGGCACCACGACATGGTCGCGCGTGACGGCGTCGTCCTCCAGTTGCTGCAACAGCATCTGCACGGTGGCTTCAATCATCGGCACGGCGCTCTGCTCCACCGTGGTCAGGCGGTAGGCGCCCCAGTCGGCCTGGGGCACGTTGTCGAAGCCCACCACCGACACGTCTTCAGGCACGCGCAGGCCGAGTGCGCCGCGCAGCGTGTCGATGGCAGCAAAGGCCATGTGGTCGCTGGCCACGAACACAGCGTCGGGCCGTTCGCTTCTGGACACGAGGCTGCCGAACAGTTCTTGCGTGGCCAGCGCGGCACGTCCGAACTCGTAGTTGCCCACCGCGCGTGCCACCACGCGCAAGCCGCGCTCGGCCAGGCCGGCGCGCAGGCCTTCCTCGCGGTCGTGGTTGGTTGACGAGTCTTCGGCACCGGCGATGTAGGCCACGCGCTGGTGGCCACCATCGGCCAAGAAGTGCGCCACGGCGCGGCCGCCGCCCAGGTTGTCGGAGCTGACGGTGCTGATGCGCCCCTTGCTGCTGGTGCGGTTAAACATCACCACAGGGATGCGCGCATCGGCGATCTGCTGCGCCAGGCCCGAAGACAAGTGGGTCGACGCCATCACGATGGCGTCGACCTGGTAGCGCAAGAGTTCCACCAGCAGTTCATCGGCATCTTCGGTTTCGGTGATGAACAGCAGCACGTGGTAGCCGTCTCTTTGCAGTCGCTGCGACAGGGTTTCGATGACCACCGGATAGAACTGGTTCTGCAGGTTCGAAAGCACCACGGCAATCATGCGGCTGCGCCGCGTGCTCAGCGTGCTGGCAATGGCGTTGGGCCGATAGCCCAGCTTGCGTGCGGCCTCCAGCACTCGCGCCCGAGTCTCGGGCGCGACGCTGGCCCCGGGCGTGAAGCTGCGGCTGACGGCCGACTGCGACACCTCGGCCAGGCGGGCCACGTCGATGGAGGTCACGTTGCGTCGGGTCACGATGGGTGCAATGCGGCGCAGGGTTCGGTGGGTGACCATCATGACGCCGTCCAACCCCCGTCCACCATCAGGGCCGATCCCGTGACCAGCGCGGCGGCGTCGCTGGCCAGGAACAGCACCGCACCCATGACGTCTTCCACCCGGCCCACGCGCCCGAGCGCGATCTTGCTGATCACCTGCTCACGAAAAGCGGGCGCAGCCAGCCAACCTTGTGTCATGGGGGTCTCGATGAAGGTGGGGCAGACGGTGTTGACGCGAATGCCCCAGGGCCCGAGCTCCAAGGCGAGTGCTTTGCTCAACCCTTCCAGCGCGTGCTTGCTGGCGCAGTAGATGCTGCGATTCATACCGCCCACGTGGCCCATCTGCGAGGACATCTGCACGATGCTGCCGGGCAGGCCTGCGGCCTTGAGCCCGCTGGCCACGGCGCGGGCAACGAAGAAGGCGGCCTTGGTGTTCAGCGCCAGCAGCGCGTCGATATCGCCTTCGGTGACTTCGTCGAAGGGCTTGGGGCGGTTGGTGCCGGCGTTGTTGACGAGCACCTGAAACGGGCCGTGGGCCGCCACGGCCAGCGCCACGGCTGCGGTGTCGGTGACGTCGAGCACCAGCGCGTGGGCACGTTCGCCGCGTGCGCGCAGAGCCTCGGCGGCGACCTGCACTTGATTCGGGCCGCGCGCCGCCAGCCAGACTTCGGCGCCGGCTTCGCACAGGGCCGCTGCACACGCCAGACCCAGCCCACGCCCCGCACCGGTGACCAGGGCTCGTCGGCCGTCAAGCCGCAGACTGGGGGTGCGGGGCAGGGCTGTGGTCATGGCCAAGGTGACTCAGTGTTCAGCTGGCACAGGCTGGTACCACGGCAGATCGGGCTGCTGGCCGTAGCGCCGCACGCGCAGGTTGGCCTGTTCGCCGTGGCCGGCGAAGTTTTCCATGTGGCACAGGCGCGAACACACGGCACCGATCCGCGCGCTGGCTGCGTCAGTCAGCACCCGCTGGTAGGTGCAGGTCTTCAGGAACTTGCCCACCCACAGGCCCCCTGTGTAGCGCGCGTTCTTGTTCGTCGGCAGGGTGTGGTTGGTGCCGATCACCTTGTCGCCGAAGCTCACGTTGGTGCGCGGCCCCAGGAACAAGGCGCCGTAGTTCGTCATGCGCTGCAGGAACCAGTCGGGGTCGCGGGTCATCACTTGCACATGTTCGCTGGCGATGCGGTCGGCTTCGGTCAGCATCTCCGCGTCGCTGTCGCAGACGATGACTTCACCGTGCTCAGCCCAGGCCTGGCGCGCGATGCCGGCGGTGGGCAGGTGCTGAAGCTGGCGCTCCACCTCGGCCATGGTGGCGCGGGCCAGCTTCTCGCTGGTGGTCAGCAGCACGGCGGGCGAAGTCGGCCCGTGTTCGGCCTGCCCCAGCAGGTCCACCGCGCACAGTTCGCCATCCACCGAGTCGTCGGCGATGAGCAGGGTTTCAGTCGGCCCCGCAAACAGGTCGATGCCGACGCGGCCGTATAGCTGTCGCTTGGCTTCGGCCACGAACATGTTGCCTGGGCCGACCAGCATGTCCACGGCCTGCACGCTTTGCGTACCAATGGCCATCGCCGCCACGGCCTGGACACCGCCCAGCACGAGGATCTGGTCAGCGCCAGCAAAGTGCATGGCTGCCACGATGGCCGGGTGCGGCGCGCCCTGATACGGCGGTGCCGTGGCCACAATGCGCGGCACGCCGGCCACCTTTGCCGTCAGCACGCTCATGTGCGCAGAGGCGATGAGCGGGTACTTGCCGCCAGGCACATAACAACCCACCGCATTGACGGGGATGTGCTTGTGGCCCAGCACCACGCCGGGCAGGGTCTCCACCTCGACGTCGCGCATCGAGTCGCGCTGAATCTGCGCAAAGCCGCGCACCTGGGTCTGGGCAAAGCTGATGTCTTCCACTTCGCGCGCGCTCAGCTGCCTCACCGCCGCTTCAATGGCCGCCTGTGACAAGGTGAAATCGGCAGGGTCCCACTGGTCGAACTGGCGCGAGTAGTGGCGCACGGCATCGTCGCCGCGGGCTTCGATGTCGGCCAGGATGCCTTCGACGGTGCTGCGCACCTTGGCGTCGGCGTCGGCATGGGCGGCGGCGCTCTGGCCGCGTTTCAGATGACGGATCATGACCGGCTCCGGAGGGCGGCTTGCATACGCATGCAATACTGGACCTGCAACAGCGCCGCGTCAAGCCGGGGCAGGCCCGGGGTCTGGCTCCAGCTCAGTTGTGCAGCCTGTCCATCAAGTCCACGCCCATCTGCAGCATCAGGTGCGGCAGGTCGATCAGCACCCAGTTCTCGGTCAGCTTGGCGCCGTCGTGTCGCCACCAGTCCATCACCCGCATGCCAACGGCCTGGCCGGTGGCCGGCACGCCCAGGTACTCGCCGGTGAAGGTGGCGCGCACGCTCGGCCAGCCGGTGGAGCCGACGAACGGGCCCTCGGCCACGCGCGCGCGGTGGCCGCGTGGCCCCAGGGCCGGGCTGCTGCGGTCAGGAAAGGCGTGCAGGAAAGGCGCCTGGTGGTGGCGCTGGAACCCCTTCACGCCGCGGCTGGTGCCGATGCCGCAGGGCCCGTACCACATCATGTTCGGGTGCCAGAAGCGCGGCATGTCCATCGAGTCGAGGTGCTTGCCGTCGTAGGCGGCCAGACCGGCGAACATGGCCAGGGTCAGGCGCATGCTTTCGATGCCGGCGGCCGGGTCGGTGTCGCCCAGCAGCAGACCGTCGTGCGGCGCCGGGCCGGGCACGAGAATCTCCAGCCCGCTGCTCGGCGGCAGCAGGCGCCGGCCCGCCTGTCGCGCCAGGTCAACGATGTCCAGAAGAACACGCGCCTCGGTGATCTTGTGGCCGCCCTCGGCCTGGGCCTGCCAGCGGTAGAACTCACCGAAGCGCAGCGTGGCCGGCTCGCCCGTGGCCGGGATGCCCAGCCAGGGCTGCTTGAAGGTGCCGATGTAGTGCCCGGTGGTGGTGACCCACCAGCCTTCACCAGCGATGGCCACGCCAGCGCTGTCCAGCGGCGCGTGGCCTACGGCACCTGCAGGCGGGTTGTCCCAATGGCCGCCGAAGTAGAGGTCGCAGCGCCTCTCCAGGTCGGGAAAAGCGGCCATCAAGGGACCGTAGAAGTGTTCAGCCACCGCCTGAGCGCCAACCAGCACGTTCAGTGGATGCGACACGTGCCAGGTGGCCTCAGACGACAGGTGTTCGCGCAAGGCCAGCGCCATGTGGGGGCCTGGCACGCGCTGCAGCAGGCGCCAGACAGCGGCTTTGGCGGCGCCAAGTTCGGGGTGGGGTTCAACTGTGCTCATGAAGGATCAGGCAGGGCGAGAGTGGTTCGCATCGTGGCATTCAGGTCGGTCTGCAGCGGCGCAGCAAGGGAAACTGATTCTGTGGCGCCAGCGCCGAATCTGGCAAATCATCGAGGGTTTTCCGCAGGGTACTTCGTTGCAACTTTGCATACGCTTGCAATCCGAAGCCGCGCCCGGCGGATCGACACTCTTTCGCAAGACCTGGAGATTCCACATGTCCCACCAGAAGCACGGCACGATGACGCTCAAGACGTTGGCGCAAGCGGTCGCCCTGGCCTTGAGCGGCTGGGGGTTGCTGGCCGCGGGGCCTGCGCTCGCACAGACGGCACCGTCGAAACCGGCAGCCGACACGGGTCAATTGACCACCATCACCGTCACTTCCAACCGCCGCATCGAGGACCAGCAAAAGGTCAGCACCACCGTCACCGCGCTGTCGGGCGAGAAACTGGCCGAGCGCAACATCGTCGACCTGTCGCAGATCGAAGGCATTTCTCCAGGCTTCACCTTCGGCAAGTCAGGCGTGGACGCGCGGCCGGCCATCCGTGGTGTGCGCACCGAGAACGTCGCCGTCAACGCTGACACCACCATCGGCTTTTTCGTCGACGGCATCTACAAGTCGCGCGCGCAGCAGGCCATGCTGGGCTTCGTCGACGTGGGCCGGGTGGAGATCCAGCGCGGCCCGCAAGGCACCTTGTTCGGGCGCAATACCTTTGGCGGCAACATCGTCATTTCCACCAACGCTCCCGATCCGGGGGCGTTCGAAGCCTCTGGCAATCTCACGCTGGCCAGCTTCGGCAGGAAGCGCTTCGATGGTGCGGTGAACGTGCCGGTGGGGCCGGGCGCCGCGTTTCGGTTGGCCGGCATGATCGAGAAAGCCGACCCCTGGGTGAAGAACGAGTTCGACGCGGGTGCTGGCTTGTTCGACCAGGACTTGAGCTTCCTGCGCGGCAGTTTCGCCTTCAGGCCCGTGCGTGAGATGGACGTGGTGCTGCGCGTCGACACCACAAGCCAGAAGGGAAATGGCGGCTCGGCCTTTGGCTACAAGCTGGCCGGCACCTACGTGCACAACCCGTCGTGTCAGCAGCTCTTCAATGCAACGTTCTCGGCCATCAACACGCGCGGTGGCAATCGCGACGCTGTCAACGACTGCACGCGGACACAGGGAGCGGGTGCCGGCACGGGCGCCAACGCCGTCGGCACGGGTGTCGATCTGGGTGTGCCGCTGTTCAAACCCGGCCAGCTAGACCGCATCAACAACGACTACACCTCGTTCCTGAAGCTGAAAGACAGCAACCTGTCGGCCGACATCACGTACCGCCTGTCAGGCTTCACGCTGAAATCCATCACCGGCTATGCCGACTTCGACGCCGAGCGTTCGCAAGACACCGACTTCTCATCGTCCACCATCGGTCTGGACTACCAGCGCACGGCGGCCAAGACGCTGACGCAGGAGTTCCAGATCCTGTCCGAAGGCACCGGGGCTTTGGGTTATGTAGCCGGTGTCTATCTGTTCAAGGACGAGCTGACGGGCCTGTTCATCAACCAGCAACTGCCGCGTACCGTACGGTCTGACGCGCTGGCCACTCCGCTGAGCTTGCCGCAGAACGGTGGCGGCTTCTATGACCTGCAAAAGCCCGAGACCAATTCCACGGCGATTTACGGCCAGCTGAGTTTTCGTGCCAGTGAATTGCTGACCTTCACTGTCGGCGCGCGCTACACCCGGGACAGGAAGTCCTTCAAGTTTGCCAATGCCAATTCCGTACTGCCGCTGACCTCCGCAGGCGCACCGGACGGAACGCTGATATCGCTGACGACTGCCGCGCCTTCCAATGCGGCCTTCGGGTCGGCAGGCAGCACCACCTGCACCGGCTCGAACGCGCAGCCGGGCTTCAACTGCCTGCCCGGCACGAACACGGTGGTGGGTGCCACGTACAACGACGCCACCTTCAGCAAGGCCACAGGCCGCTTGGCGGTGGACTACAAGCTGTCGGCGTCCCAGCTGGTGTTCGCCACCCTGTCGACGGGCTTCCGCTCTGGCGGCTTCAATTCGGGGCAGGCACTGGAAGCGGTGCGCAGCTTCAAGCCCGAAGAAGTTACCGCCTTCGAAGTGGGCTCGAAGAATCGTTTCCTTAACAACACGCTTCAGGTTAACGCCGCCTTGTACAGCAACCAGTACACCAACCTGCAAGAGCAACGTCAGATCGCGGTCGGCGCCACCACCGTGTCGACCATATTCAATGCCGCCAAAGCCAAGGCCAACGGCTTCGAACTGGAAACCGAATGGCGCGCCACGCGGCAGCTCACGCTGGGCGGCACGTTGACGCTGCTAGACGCCAAGTACACCAGCTTCCCCGATGTGGCGCTGCCCTTCGGCACGTCGATCCTGGTGACCGACGCGGACTCGACGGCCCCGCAACTGGATCCGAACGGGATCGTGATCGCGCCCGCGGGCCAGCGCCGCCTCTTCGCGCCAGGCTACAAGTGTGGCGTGGTGCCGGGCACGGGTGGCGCAGGCCAGCCGGGCGCACTCTTCGGTTGCGACCTGTCAGGCAACAGACTGCCCTACAGCCCTGAGCGGCAAGC
>JBILSW010000110.1:0-7727 GCA_044371895.1 Rubrivivax sp. | reverse complement strand
CGGCGGCGGGGGCCTGTTCTGCGGGGGGTGCTGGCGCGTTCGGCGCTGCCGGCGGCGCCGCGGCCGGGGCCCGCGCTTCCGGCGCCTGATGCAAGTCGATCACGGCGGCGGTCCGGTAGGCGTCGGCTTCGCGTTCGGGATCCTGGTGCTCGCGGTCGATGATCGCCACGGCCATCCGCGAACGCAGGTTGGCCAGGCCCGCAGGCGCCCAGTTCGTCACCAGGCCCTCGAGCTGCTCCAGCGATCTCTCCAGCACGGGCAGCGGCAGCTGGTGCAACGCCTTCAGGCCCTTCTTCTGAAGCGCCGCCTCGACGAACACCAGTTGCCGGAGCGTGACGCGCGACCCGGGAAACTCGTCGAGCAGCGCCTTGAGCTGCTGCAGCACCAGGTCGAGTTCGGCGCGGGCCAGGCGGCGCGCCTCGTCCTCGCGCTGCTCGCGGCGGCTGGGCTTGCGGACCGGGGCCGGTCGCGCCTCGAGCACGATCGCCACGCCCTGATCGCCGCGCTTGAGCGCGAGGTCGTGGCGGAAGAACGCCGTAGTCGCCCGGACGATCGGCTTGAGAATTCGGGACAGGACACCCATGGGCTTCACGCTGCTCGAGGTTGAAGTGGCCCGGGCAGGGCCGCCGTGACGGGGTTATCGGCAGCGCGGGCCCCAGGCTTGAGGCCCGACGGCGACCGACGGCGTCCGGCGGCCGACCAGCGGCCGGCCGGTGCAGGATCAGGCGGCGCAGGTGCGGTTCTTGCCGGTGCGCTTGGCCTCGTAGAGTGCGCGGTCGGCGCGCTCCAGCGCCGGCTCCAGGGCCTCGCCCGGGCGCCAGGCCGTCACGCCCCCCGAGAAGGTGACGAAGACCTCGCGCCCCTCGTGAAGGAACAGCGCCTCGGTGAGGCTGCGCTGCAGCCGCGCCAGGGCCTGCCGGGCCTCCTGGACGCCGGTGCCCGGCATCAGCACCACGAACTCCTCGCCGCCAAAGCGCGCCAGGTGGTCCTCGGGCCGCAGCCGCTGGCGCACCGCGGCGGCCAACGACTTCAGGGCCTCATCGCCCGCGGCGTGGCCCAGGGTGTCGTTGAGCTTCTTGAAGTTGTCGATGTCGATCAGGCCCACCGCCAGGCGCGGCTCGGCGCCACCGGTGGCCTCGCGCTGGCAGCTGGCCACCTCGGCCTCGAAAGCCTGCATCAGGCCGCGGCGGTTCGCAACCTGCGTCAGCAGGTCGGTGGACACCTCGTCGGACAGGCGCTTGAGCTCGGCCTCGAGCGCGCGCACCCGCTGCTCGAGCTCACCGGCACGCGCCTGGTCGGCCTGCAGCTTCTGGTGCGAGCGCGCCACCGCGCCCTGCACGGTGCGGGTGTCGTCGAGCATGGCCTGCACGACGTGGGCCAGGCCGGGCAGCGAGTCGGCCGCGGCGATGGCCTCGGCGTGGTGCTCGGTCACCATGCGGAAGCGGCCGGTGTGCTCGCCGAGGTCGCCCACCTCGCGCAGCATGTCCTGCATCAGGCGCTTGAGGTCCTCGCGCGCGGCGCGCCGCTCGCCGAGCATGCTGCGCTGGCGCTGTCGCGTCTCGGCCAGCAGCGACTGCGCGGCGCGCAGGCCGCGCACGCTGCGGTCGCCGGCCACGGCAGCACGCAGCCGCTGGCACTGGCCCTGGACCCAGCCGTCGTCCTCGGTGAGTTCGGCCAGCCCCTCGGTCAGCTCGTGGCACAGCGCCGCCAGCCGCTCGACGACGCGGTGGCCGCGGCCGAGCAACTCGCTGGCCTCATCGCAGAGCTCGCTGACGTGCAGCACGTGGGCCGCGGTGGCGCCGTCAGCCGCGATGGCCTCGGCGGCCGCGGCCAGGCGCTGCGCCAGCGCGGCGGCATCGGGCTCGGCCGCCGGCAGCGACAGGCGCAGCGTGCCGGACAGCGACGCCACGACCGCGTTCCAGGCCCCGCCGTCGCCTGCCGGCGCGGCCAGGGCGGCAGCGGGCCCGGGCGGCGCGACCGCGGCGGGCAGGCCGCCGTCGTCGAGGCCGCTGGTCACGGGGTCGGCGGCCTGGTCGGTTTCCCAGGCCGTGATCAGCGAGGCAAGGCGCTGCTGCAGGCGCAGCGTGTCGCTGCGGCTGCCGTCGAGCACGCGCTGAAGGCTGTCGCGGCGGCGAGCCTGCGTCCACTGCCGGCCGCCTCGGGGCAGCTGGCGCGCCAGCCGCTCCACCAGCTGCACCCAGGCCAGGCCGGCGGCGCGGGCGTCGGCGGCCGGCGGCTCGGCGGCGGCCGACGCAGGCGCTGCAAGGGTTCCCGCCTCATCGGCGTAGGCACGGGCATAGTGCTCGGGCGTGGGCTCGAGCTGGGCCATAGCCAGGCGACGCAGCGCGCCCTTGGCCAGCTGGGCCGGGGTCGGGATCTCGACGTTCACGGTGCCGGGCATCGTGCGCAAGCGCGGGGATGAAGGCGGTGGCGCAGGACCGGGTGCGGCGCGCTCAGCCGTTGGCCTGTCTGGGCAGGCCGGCCTCGGCGCTGCGCGCCAGCAGCACGCGGTTCTGTTCGATCCAGCGCTGCAGCTCGTCAGCCGGCAGCGCGCGGCTGAACTTGAAGCCCTGCATCACCGAGCACCCCAGGCGTTGCAGCACCCGCAGCTGGCGGTCGGTCTCGACCCCCTCGGCCACCACGCGCAGCCCCAGGGCACGGGCCAGCGCGATGATGGCCGTGACCACCGCCGTGCTCTTGGGCGCCAGGTCGAGCTCGCGCACGAAGCTGCGGTCGATCTTGAGCTCGGCGATCGGCAGCTGCGACAGGTACGACAGGCTCGAGTAGCCCATACCGAAGTCGTCGATGGCCAGCTCCACGCCGATGTCCTTGAGGCGATGTATCGAGGGGATCACGCCCTGCAGGTCCTTCATCAGGCTGTCCTCGGTGATCTCGAGGTGGATCATGCGGTGCGGCACACTGGCCAGCGACACGTACTCGTGGATGCGCTCGACGAGGTCGGAGCGCTCGAACAGCCGGCTCGGCATGTTCACCGCGATGGCTTCGTCGAAGCCGAAGGCATCGATCCACTGCCGCGCCTGCCGCGAGGCCTCGCGCAGCGCCCACTCCGACATCGGCACGATGAGGCCGGTGTCCTCCGCCAGCGGGATGAACTCGGCCGGCGGCACGAGCCGGCCCTGGCGCTGCCAGCGCATCAGCGCCTCGACCTTGGCCACACGGCCGGCCACGACGTCGATCTGCGGCTGGTAGTGCAGCACCAGCTCCTCGCGCTCGATGGCCTTGTGCAGCGCCGTCTCGAGCTCCAGCTTCTCGCGGCCGCGTCCGGCCAGCATCGGGTTGAACACGGCGGCAGCGTTCTTGCCCTGGTTCTTGACCGAGTACATCGCCACGTCGGCGTTGCGCAGCAGGTCGACGACGCTGGTGCCGTCGCGCGGGTACAGGGCCACGCCCACGCTGGCCGTGACGAAGCACTCCTGGCCGCTCACCAGGAAGGGCGCGCGCAGCTCGTCCAGCACGCGCTGGGCCACGCGCTCGGCGTCGGCATCGGCACCCACCTCGGGCAGCAGGGCCACGAACTCGTCGCCGCCCAGGCGACCCACGGCCTCCAGTGCACGGTGCGAACGCAGGCCGGCGGTATCGAGGGTTCCGTCGAGCACGGCATCGGAGTGGCGCACGCAGGCCACCAGCCGCCGCCCCACCTGCAGCAGCAGCTCGTCGCCGGCCCCGTGGCCGAGCGTGTCGTTGATCACCTTGAAACGGTCGAGGTCGATCAGCAGCAGCGCGAACTGGTGCTGCAGCCGCCTCGCGTGATCAAGCGCCCGCTCGGCGCGCAAGATGAGCTGGCGGCGGTTGGGCAGGCCCGTCAGCGAGTCGAAGTTGGCCAGGCGGCGGATCTCGTCCTCGGCGTGGCGGCGCTCGGTGACGTCCTGCACGATGCCGCGGTAGGCCGAGGCGCGGCCCATCTCGTTGAACTCGGGCTCGGCCTCGACGTGCATGATGCGCTCGCGGCCGTCGAGCAGCACGGTCGGCACGTCCACCGTCACCGGTGACATGTGGCGCAGGGCCTTGTGCAGGTCCTCCGAGAGCTTGCGGCGCTGTTCGCCCGGCACCATGCGCAGCAGCATGCGCAGCGAGACGCGGTCGTGCGGGCCGAAGCCGAACACGCGCAGCGCCTCCGGCGCGAGACTGAAGCCGGGGCCGCGCCGCGTCAGCAGGCTGCCCATGCGGGCGAGGTCCTGCGCACGCGCCAGCTCGGCACGGCTGCGCTCGAGCTCGATGCGCGTTCGGCTGGCCCGCAGCAGGTAGCGCAGCCGGCCTTCGAGCAGGCTCCACTGGTTGCTCTTGACGAAGAAGTCGCTGGCGCCTGCGTTGTAAGCCTTGGTGATGGACGCGTCGTCGTCCAGGCCGGTGAGCATGAGCACCGGAAGGTTCTCGAGCCCCGGCATGCGGCGCAGCAGGCGGCAGGTGTCGAAGCCGTCCAGCGCCGGCATCATCGCGTCGAGCAGAACGACGTCGAAGGTCTGCTGGCAAAGCAGGCGCAGCGCCTGATCGCCGCCGGCGGCCTCGGTGATGCGGAAGCCGCGTTCACGCAGCGCCATTGCGGTGACGAGGAGGTTGACCTCGTCGTCGTCAACGAGCAGCACCAGGGGCTGTTCGGGCAGTCCGTCGTCGGCCGGGATCGGGGCAGGCGTCATCGGCGCGCGTGGCACGGGGCGGCGGTCGGGGTCACGGCCGCAGGATAGCGGCTGCAGCGCGCTTCGCTGCCTCGGCCAGCGCGACGATGCGGTCGATGTCGTGGCGTAGGTCCGCCGTCTCGCCGCCACGCAGCCGCGCCTCCAGGTCGGCACAGGCGCGCGACAGGGCCAGCGCGCCGACGCTGGCCGACGAGCTCTTGAGCGTGTGGACGATGCCTGCGACCACGTCGGCATCGGGCGCCTCGGCCTGCAGGCGCAACTGCACGACCATGCTCGACAGCGAGGTGTCGTAGGCCGCGAGCACGCGCTGCACCACGCCCTGTCGGCCGTCGGGGTCGAGCTCGCGCAGGCGGGCCAACGCCTGCGCGTCCAGCGACTCGGGCTTGTCGTCGTGTTCAGTGCTCATGGCAATGGGCAGGCATCAGGCCGGCATGGTTTCGCGGCGGAGGGCTTGCACAGCCCGCTTAGCGGCGCGGGCCGCAGCATAACCAGCGCCGACGGGTGCACTGGCGGGACCGGCA
The DNA here is from genome assembly GCA_044371895.1 of Rubrivivax sp. Lineage (GTDB taxonomy): Bacteria > Pseudomonadota > Gammaproteobacteria > Burkholderiales > Burkholderiaceae_C > Rubrivivax. The sequence continues at coordinate 2,551 of JBILSW010000110.1, read as the reverse complement.
ACACGTGCCACCATTGGTGTATCGGCGCCAGCGTGTACCGACTTGAGGCCCTGCGTCCGCGATGCGCGCGAAGGCGGCGACGGGTGCCATCCCTAGAATCCACCTTGCGATGCCGAGCCCCAGCCTGCCCCACGATCGCCGCCCTGCCCTGCGGCGCCCGGCGTGGCCGGCACCCGCGGTGCTCGCGGCCGCGATGGCCACGCCTCAGGCGGCTATGGCGGCCGAAGCCGGCCTCGGGGCGGTGGCCGTGTTCACCCTCGGCGCCGTGGCCGTGGCACTGGGCGTGCTGGCGGCCGCACTGGCGTACCGGCTGGGCCGGGCGGGCCGCGCCGCCGCAGCACCGCCGGCGCCCGCGGCCGCCGCCGCGCCGGAAGAGGCCGCCGCGCCCGCGGCGCCACGAGCCGCCGAACCCGCCGAGGCCGCCCCGCGCGACGAAGCCGAGAGCTTCGGCTTCACGCTGTCGCACGACCTGCGGGCACCGCTGCGCGTGGTGGAGGGCTTCACGCGCATCGTCAAGGAAGACTACGGGCCGCACCTGGACCGCGTCGGCAACGACCACCTCGACCGCGTGCTCGGGGCCGCGGCACGCATGAACCTGATGATCGACGCCATGCTGGCGCTGGCCCGCCTGTCCCAGCAACCGCTGGCGCGGCAGCCCGTCGACCTGTCGCAGCTGGCCGCCTTCGTGGTCGAGGACCTGCGCCGCGCGTCGCCCGACCGCGCCGTCGCGGTCGAGATCGAGCCCGGCCTGCAGGCCCAGGGCGACCCCACTCTGCTGCGCCTGGTGCTCGACAACCTGCTGGGCAACGCCTGGAAGTACACCGCCAAGGCCTCCCACCCCCGCATCGAACTGCGGCGCGAGGCCACCGTCGACGCCCCCGGCCTGGGTTTTGTGGTGCGCGACAACGGCGCCGGCTTCGACATGCGCTCGGCCGATCGCCTGTTCGGCCTGTTCCAGCGGCTGCACAGCGCCAGCGACTTCCCAGGCCATGGCGTCGGACTGGCTTCGGTACGGCGCGTCGTCGAACGCCATGGCGGGCGCGTGTGGGCCGACTCGGAGGCCGGGCGCGGCGCCAGCTTCCACGTCGTGCTGGGCCCGGGCTGAGCGACCGCGCGGCCTCGCTCAGCCCGACAGCTGTTCCACCGCCACCAGCACGCGCTCGGCCTGCTGGGCCGGTGCGAGTCCCTGCTCGCGGGCCTGGCGCTGAAGCCGCTGCAGCGCCTGCCTACGCGTCAGCGAGAAGCGGTGCATCAGCACGCCCACGGCCAGTGGCACTGGGTCGGCCAGGAAGTCGGGCTCCGCCGTGGCGGCCGGGCGCGGGCCGTCGCCGACGGAGCGTGCCACCCCCACGGGAGCCGCGGCACCCGCACCCTCGCGGCGCAGGCGGCCGAAGGCGGCCTCCACCGCCGGCACGATCTGCCCCACCTCGAGCGGCTTGACGAGGTAGGCCAGCGCGCCCAGGGCCTTGACGGTGGCCAGGGTCTGCTCGTCGGCGAAGGCCGAGAGAAACATGAACGGGATGCCGTACTTGTCGCGCAGCGTCTCGGCCACGTCGAAACCGGTCATGCCGGGCATGCGGATGTCCAGCAGCGCCAGCTCGGGGCGGTGGCGGCGGGCCAGCAGGATGGCATCGTCGCCGTTGTCGGCGTCGATCACCTCGAAGCCGGCATCGGCCAGGCCCTGCGTGACGGTGGCCAGCACCAGGCGGTCGTCGTCGACGACCAGCACCCGGCCCTTGCCTGGCAGGGCGGCAGGGGGATGCGGGGCGTCCGGGACACTCGACGACGGCATGCGTCGATTGTCACCCATCGGCACGCCGCAGGCAGGCGTCTGGGCGGTCGGTTCCGGTTGAGATCGCCGGCAGCTGCACCGCCGGCGCCCACAACTCCACGCGCGCCACGACATCGTCGCCCACCTGTTCGAGCGCGAAGCGGCTGCTGCGCCGCGGCAGCAGCGCGCGCACCAGGCCCAGACCGGCCACGCTGCTGCGGCCCGCGCGCTGCAGCTCGAAGTCCGCCGGCAGGCGACCGCGCCCCGCGATGCCCAGCACCACGGCGTCCCCCGCGGTGGCCAGGGTGCAGCGCACGTCGCCGCCATCGCCGTGTCGCAGGGCATTGCTGACGAGCTCGTTGAGCGTCAGCGCGATCGGGATGGACTCGTTCTCGGGCAACTCGTGCGGCACCCCGCCCGTCACCTGCACGTCGATCGTGCGGCCGGCCATGCGCCCCAGCGACGCCGTCACCGCGCGCAGCAGCCCGGCAAGAACCAGCGGGCCGGTGCGCCCCATCTGCAGGCCGTACACCTGCGCGATGGCCTGCACCTGGCCGACGGCGTCGGTCAGGATGTCGCGCACCTCCGGGTGCTTGCCTGCCGTCTGCATCAGCAGGCCGGCCACGCCCTGCAGGTTGTTCTTGATGCGGTGGTGCACCTCGCGCACCAGCACCTCGCGCTGCGCGATGGCGGCCTGCAGCCGCGACTGCTCAGCGGCGCGCTGCTCGGTCACGTCGCTGGCCACCAGCAGGACCAGCGGCGAGCGAGGCTCGCCCGGCT
>JBILSW010000109.1:0-7755 GCA_044371895.1 Rubrivivax sp. | reverse complement strand
GGGGCCGACCCACGATGAGGCACCTTGTTTTCCTGTTGGAAGGGCCGTCCGAGAAGGAGGCCTTGCAGGCGTGGCTGGCCAACGGCCGCAACCTGGTGCTGGAGATCAAGGGAGAAGACTCGCCCATGAACCGCGCCAAGCGCGACGCGCTGGCGCTGTGGGTGAAGGCCGTGAACGCCAAGGGAGGGTTCGGCCGCTGGTGCAGCGACGTGGCGTTCAAGCCGGCGGAGCTTCAGGACATCCTGAGCCGGCACGGGCATGGCAACCAACCCAACGACGATGCGGCGAAAGTGCCGTTCACCCCATGACATGGACCTGCCGATGATCCCCCGCCCCGCGCAGCCGCTCTCGCCTTGAACGCCCCCGCCTCCCTGAACGACGCCCAGATGCGGGCGGTTCACCACCTCTCGGGGCCCTGTCTGGTGCTGGCCGGCGCCGGCTCGGGCAAGACGCGCGTCATCGTGCACAAGATCGCGCGGCTGCTGCAGGCGGGTCTGGCGCCGAAGAACATCGCCGCCATCACCTTCACCAACAAGGCCGCGGCCGAGATGCGCGAGCGCGCCAAGTCGCTGGTGGGCCCGCGCGCCGCGCGCGACCTGGCCATCAGCACCTTCCACTCGCTGGGCGTGCGCATGCTGCGCGAGAGCGGCCAGAAGGTCGGCCTGAAGGAGAACTTCAGCATCCTCGACAGCGACGACGTGCTCGGCGTGCTGCGCGACGCCGGCGGCACCACCGACGCGGCGCTGGCGCGCCGCTGGCAGTGGGCCATCAGCCTGTGGAAGAACCAGGGCCTGGACGCCGACGGTGCCGAGGCCGCCGCAGCGGACGACGACGAGCGCGTGGCCGCGCGCGTGATGCGCCGCTACCAGGAGCGGCTGCAGGCCTACCAGGCGGTGGACTTCGACGACCTGATCGGGCTGCCACGGGCGCTGCTGCAGCGCGACGCCGAGGAGCGCGACCGCTGGCAAGCGCAGTTCGGCCACGTGCTGGTCGACGAGTACCAGGACACCAACGCCGTGCAGTACGAGCTGATGAAGGCGCTGGTCGGCCACAAGGCCCTGTTCACCGCGGTGGGCGACGACGACCAGAGCATCTACGGCTGGCGCGGCGCCACCATCGACAACCTCAAGCGGCTACCCAAAGAGTTCCCGCAGCTCACCGTCATCCCGCTGGAGCAGAACTACCGCAGCACCGGCCACATCCTGCGTGCCGCCAACGCGGTGATCGCGGCCAACCCGAAGATCTACGAGAAGAAGCTGTGGAGCGACCTCGGCGACGGCGAGCCCGTGCGCGTGGTGCAGTGCGACAACGAGGAGCACGAGGCCGAACGCGCGGTGGCGCGCATCCAGAGTCTGCGGGGGCAGGGCGGGGCGGTGAAGCTCTCGGATTTCGCCATCCTCTACCGCGCCAACCACCAGGCGCGCGTGTTCGAGCAGAAGCTGCGCGCCGCGCAGTTGCCGTACAAGGTGAGCGGGGGTCAGAGTTTCTTCGACCGCGCCGAGATCAAGGACCTCTGCGCTTGGCTGCGCCTGCTGGTGAACCCCGACGACGACCCCGCCTTCCTGCGCGCCGTGACCACGCCCAAGCGCGGCATCGGCCACACCACGCTGGGCAGCCTGGGCGAGTTCGCGGCGAAGTGGAAGGTGAGCCTGTTCGAGGCCCTGTTCAGCCCCACGCTGCCGGCCGTGCTCAAGGGCAAGGCGGTCGACCTGCTGCACGATTTCGGGCGCGAGGTGAACGAGCTGCAGCACCGCGCCGGGCACACCCGCGGCGCCGAGGATGCCAAGGCGCTGCTGCTGGGCTGGCTCAAGGACATCGGCTACGAGCAGCACCTGCACGACAGCGAAGACAGCGAGAAGCTCGCCGCCTCGCGCTGGAGCAACGTGCTGGACTTCGTCGACTGGATCGCGCGGCGTTGCGGCGGCGAGATCCGCAACGACGGCGGCCTCACGGAGGAGACCGAGCGCCAGACCGTGCTGCAGGTGGCGCAGACCATCAGCATCATCATCAGCCTGGCCGAGCGCGACGCCGAGCAGGACGTGATCACGCTGTCCACGCTGCACGCCGCCAAGGGCCTGGAGTGGCCGCACGTGGTGCTGGCGGGCGTCAACGAGGGTCTGCTGCCGTTCAAGAGCGGCGATGACGATATGACGCCCGAGCGGCTGGAAGAAGAGCGCCGCCTGATGTACGTGGGCATCACGCGCGCGCGGCTGACGCTCACCGTGAGCACGCTGATGCGGCGCAAGAAGGGCCGCGATACCGTGGCGGGCGTGCCCAGCCGCTTCATCGCCGAGATGAAGCTCGAGGAGGCCGGCGCCCGCGAGGACCCGCGCGAACGGTTGAAGCGGCTGCGCGCCGAGCTGGCCGCCAAGGCCGCCGCCTCGGCCGAGGCCCTGAAGCTGACGCCCTCGTGAAGCCACGGGCCCCGGCCCGCTCGCGCCGGGCCTATGCTGCGGGGCCCCACCGGAGTGCCGCATGACCCCACTGCCGCCCGACCTGGCCCGGCTGCCGCGCCGCGAGGCGCTGCGCCGCCTGCTCGCCCTGGGCCTGACGCTGCCCATGGCCCACGCCGTGCTGGCGCAAGCCGGCACTCCGCCGGCGCCCGCCGCGGTGCCCTACGCGCCTTCGCGGCGGGGCGGCGGCGGCACGCTGAAGATCCTGTCGTGGCAGGGGCCGACGCAGCTGAACCCGCACTTCGCCACCGGCACCAAGGATGCTGACGCCGCGCGCATCTTCTTCGAGCCGCTGGCGCGCTGGGACGCCGACGGCGAGCTGCAGCCGGTGCTGGCCGCCGAGATCCCCAGCCGGGCCAACGGCGGCGTGGCGGCCGACGGCAAGAGCGTGGTCTGGAAGCTCAAGCGCAACGTCACCTGGCACGACGGCACGCCGTTCACGGCCGACGACGTGCTGTTCAACGCCGAGTACGCGCGCGACCCCGCCACCGCCGCCACCACGCGCGGCAGCTTCGACGACATGCAGTTCTTCAGGGTGGACAGCCACACCGTGCGCGTCGTCTTCGACAAGCCCAAGCCGTTCTGGGCCAGCGGCTACTGCATCGCCTCGCTGATCGCGAAGCATCGCCACGAGCGCTTCCGCGGCGCCACCAGCCGCGACGCGCCCGACAACCAGCGCCCGGTGGGCACCGGCCCGTACCGCTTCGTCGACTTCAAGCCGGGCGACTCGCTGCGCGCCGCGATCAACCCCGCCTACCACGCGCCCAACCGGCCGCACTTCGACGCGCTGGAGGTCAAGGGCGGCGGCGATGCTCCCTCGGCGGCGCGCGCCGTGCTGCAGACCGGCGAGTACGACTTCGCCGGCAACCTGCTGGTGGAGGACGAGGTGCTGCAGCGCCTGGAGCGCGGCGGCCGCGGCCGCGTGGCCTTCAGCGACGGCGGCACGATGGAGTTCCTGCTGCTGAACCCCACCGACCCCACCACCGAGCGCGACGGCGAGCGCTCGCACCCCGACACGCGCCATCCGCTGCTGTCGGACCCCGCCGTGCGCCGCGCCATCGGCCACCTGATCGACCGCGACGGCATCCAGCAGGTCATCTACGGCCGCACCGCGGTGGCCACGCCGAACATCGTGCACAACCCGGCGCGCTTCCGCAGCCCCAACCTGCGCAACGACTTCAGCATCGACAAGGCCAACGCCGTGCTCGACGCCGCCGGCTGGGCGCGCGGCGCTGGCGGCGTGCGCACGAAGGACGGCCGCGCGCTGAAGCTGCTGTTCACCACCACCGTGAACGCGTCGCGCCAGAAGACGCAGATGGTGATCAAGAGCGCCTTCCAGCGCGCCGGCCTTGAGGTGGAGCTGAAGGCGGTGACGGCGGCGGTGTTCTTCAGCGCCGACCTGGCCAACCCCGACACCAACGGCCGATTCCACGCCGACCTGATGATGTACGCCAGCGGCATGGGCCAGCCCGACCCGGGCCGCTTCATGGACCGCTACGTCAGCTGGGAGGCCTCGAGCAAGGCCAACAAGTGGCAGGGCCGCAACGTGCTGCGCTGGAAGAACGCCGAGTACGACCGCCTGTACAAGGCCGCCGAGGTCGAGCTCGATCCCGCCCGCCGCGCGGCGCTGTTCGTGCAGATGAACGACCTGGTCTGCCGCGACGGCCACTTGGTGCCGCTGCTGTTCCGCCGCAACGTCAGCGCGGTGGCCAGCAACCTCGTGGCCCCGCCCACCGGCTGGGACCTGGACATGAGCACCCTGGCCGACTGGCACCGGCGCGGCTGAACCGCGCCGGCCCGGCTGGTCAGGATGGCAGGAAGTCCACCGGCCAGGTGACCACCAGCACCTCGACGTCCTTCGCGCCGAAGTCGAAGCTGCGGATGCGGGCCAGCAGGCGCTTCTCAAGCTCCTCGCTCTTGAGCTCGCTGGAGACGATGCGCAGGCCCGCCACCTCGCCCGAGGGCGCGATCTTCAGCTCCAGCACCACCTTGCCCTGCAGGCCGGGGTCGTCGCGCAGCGCGCGGTTGTAGATGGCGTAGATCGCGCCCTTGTTGCGCTCGAAGACGAGCTTCACGTCCTCGAGGCTGCGGCTGGCCTTGCCGCCGCCGCCTTTGGTGAGCGTGCCGCCCTTGCCCGCGGCCACGCCGTCGCCCGTGCCGCTGCCCCCGCCGGCGCGGCCGCCACCGCCGCCTGCGCCACCCCCACCGCCGCCGCCGGCCACGCCCTCCACCAGGGTGCTGCCGCGGCCGGCAAGGCCGCCGCCGCCGGTGTCGCGGCTGAAGCCCGCGGTGTTGACGCCGCCGCTGCCGCCCGTGGCGTTGCTGGTGATCATGGCGCGCAGCGGAACGCCCTGCTCGGTGCCGGCGCCGACGCCGGCCCCGGTGCCCGTTCCCACGCCCGGGCCGGGCTTGATGTCCTGGCGCAGCTGCGCCGCCGCTGGCGCGCTGTGCAATTCGGCGAGCTGGTCCTTCATCGCCAGCAGGCCCACGCCGCTGGCCTTGCGGCGGGCGTTGTCCACGGCCACCTCGCCGGGGCTGCGGTCGGGCCGTGGATCGCGCGCCTCGGGCACCGTGACCTCGTTCGGCTTGACGGGCCTGATCGGCGCGGGCTTGTCGGGGGCGGCCTCCTTTGTGGCCTCGACCTTGGGCGCCTCGGCCGCGGCGGCGGGCGGCGGCGCGGGCCGGGGCTGCTGCTGCTCCAGCAGCAGCCGCGCCATCGGGGCCGGCAGCTCCACGGTCTGCACGCGCGGTTTCTCGGCCAGCGGCACGAACAGCATGAGCAGCACCAGCAAGAGCACCATGACGCCGACGTGGCGCACGGTGCGCCGGAAGCGCCGCTCGTCGTCGGCGCTGATCGACCACGGCAGCGTCGGCACGCGGAACGACACCGTGCCCGGGGAGGCCATCGCGAGGGTGGCCATCCTCACGCCTCCTTCTTGCGCACGGCGAAGCGCACGTCGGCGAAGCTGGCGCGCGCGCAGCTCACCATCAGCTTGCGCAGCACGCTGTAGGGCATCTGGCGGTCGGCCATGATGGTGACGGCCTGCTGCTCGGCCCTGTTGGCCTCGAGCACCGCGGTGCGCTGGCCCAGCAGCTTGAGCTCGGCCTCGAGCGCCGGGATGACGTCGGAGCCGGACTTCTCGACCTCGGCCACGCCGGCCACGCGGCGGCCGTCGACGAGGATGTCGTCGCCCGACACCACCAGCAGCACGGCGGGCTCCGGGTCCTTCTCGACGCTGGCGATGGGCAGGTCCACCGCCTTCGGGCTGATGAGCGTCTCCACGCCCGAGCTCGACAGCAGGAAGAAGATGAGGATGGTGAACACGTCGATCAGCGCGACGAGGTTCATGTCCATGTGCGCGCCGTTCTTGCGGCGCATTGCGCGTTTCTCGGCGGCGGTCAGCGTGGCCATGTCAGCCGCCCCTGCGCACGGGGGCGTCGCCGATGCTGATGTTGGGGAAGAGCACCGCACGCACCGTCTGCGCACCGCCCTCGGGGCTGGGGCGCACGGCGCTGCGCACGTGGTCCATCACCTGCACGAGCTCGTCGTAGCTGGTGGTGGGCTCGGCGAGCACGCTGCTGTCCGTGGCCTCGGGGAAGCGGCCCTTCACTTGGATGAGCAGGCTGGAGAGCGCCGCGAAGTCGTGCTGCGTGCCGCCGGTGGAGACCGGCACCTTGGGAATGCGCTGGATGAGCCCGCCAATGCGGTCGCCCACCTCCAGGCCGTCGGCGCGCAACACGATCTCCAGCTGCAGGTTCGGGCCCTGGATCTGCTCGACCGCGCTCTGCTGCGCCGGCAGGTTCAGGTCCATCACCGCCAGGCGCGAGAACACGGCCGTGGACAGCAGGAACGGCACCAGCACCACGATCAGGTTGATGAAGGCGGTGAGCTCGAGCTCCGCGGGCGCCTTCTTCAGGCGGCGGTTCTTCATGGCGCGCGGCGTTCCACGGCGTTGAGCTGCTCGCCACCCAGCCGCTGCACGGTGTTCAGGAAGGTGATCTTGGCGGCCTCCAGGCTGTCGACGATCTCGCCGGCGCGGGCCTGCAGGAAGGCGTGGATGAGCAGGAAGGGGATGGCGATCATCAGCGCGAAGGCCGTGTTGTTCATCGCCACCGAGATGCTGGCCGAGAGCATGGCCGCCTTCTCGGCCGGGTTCACCGCCGCCACCGCCGTGAAGCCCTTGATGAGGCCGATGATGGTGCCCAGCAGGCCCACCAGGGTGACCGTGTTGGCGAAGGTTGCGATGTAGTGCGTGCGCTTCTCCAGGCGCGGCACGATCTCCATCATCCCTTCCTCCATGGCGTGGTCGATGTCCTCGCGGCGGCGCGCACTCTTCATGCGCTCCAGTCCGTTGGCGACGATCTTGCCGATGGCCGACTCGCTGGCCTTGGCCAGCGCGTGCACCTCCTTGAGCTGCCCGCCCTGCAGCAGCGGCAGCACCTGCTCCCAGAGCTTGCGGTTCTCGGTGCGCGTGCGGCGCAGGAACACGAAGCGCTCGATGGCGATGGCCAGGCCCAGCGTCATCATCGCCAGGCTGGGGTAGAGGAAGGGCCCGCAGTCGCGGAAGAACTTGACAACGGTGTTGAAGGTGTCCATGGCGGTTCAGCGAGGGTTGGGCGCGGAGGGCGAGGAAGGGGCGGCAGGCCGTGCCGTGGCCTGCGAGTGGTAGTGGATCTGGCGCGCGAGCACTTCGCGGTCCAGCGGCGCCAGGGCCTCGTCGAGCACGCTGGTCACCGGCCGGCCAGAGAGCGTGCCCGGCAGCGGCTTCTTCCAGGGCACGATGTACAGCACCTTGGGCAGCTCGCGGTTGCCGATGATCTGCGTGCGGTCGATGTCGGCGCGGTCTTGCGCCTGTGCCCCGGCCGCGGCGGCCAGCAGCAGGGCGATCACGGGGAGTCTCATCGCTTCGTCTCCGGCGGGGTGGTGGCAGCGGCGGCCGTGGCCGCAGGCTTGCGCGCCTTGAGTTCGGCCAGCCAACGCCCGACTTGAGCGGCCTCGCCAGGCACGAGCTCGGCGTAGCGCTGATACAGCGCCTGCGCCCTGGCGGTGTCGCCCAGGAACAGGTCGTGCAGGATGGCCAGGTTCAGGTGCGGCAGCGCAGCGTTGCGGTCCAGGGTCATTGCTTCCTCGTAAGCCATGCGTGCGTCGTCGAAGCGGCCTTCGCGGCGCAGCGCTACGCCCAGGGCGTTGAGCAGGCCCGGCGAGGGCTCGGCGCCGCGGGCGCGCGCCTCCGTCAGGGCGGCCTGCAGCGGCGCCAGGGCCACGGTGTAGGCGGGGTCCACGCGTTCGGGCTTGGCGTAG
>JBILSW010000108.1:0-7761 GCA_044371895.1 Rubrivivax sp. | reverse complement strand
GTGCCGGGCCTGCACCACCTCGACAGCAACGCGCAGGACGCCTGGAGCTTCCACGAGATCGTGCTGGCACTGCGCGAGCGCTTCGGGCGCGCGCACTGGCGCGTGCGCGCGCACGCCGACTACGCGCACGACCAGCGGCTGCTCGGCGGCCCGGCGCTGCCGCCGCTGTCGGCGCACCTGCGGCGGCCGGACGCCGACGCTGCCCAGGCGGGCTGAGAAGCCGCGGACGGGACGGCGCGCGCGCCGCATCGCGGCAGAATCCGGCCCATCCCAGCACCGAGCCGAGCCGAGCCATGGAAGTCCCCGTCCTCGAAACACCCCCCGCGACCAAGGTGCACCTGATCGGCGGCGAGAAGGGCGGCGTCGGCAAGTCGATGGTGGCGCGGCTGCTGGCGCAGCACTTCATCGACCAGGAGCTGCCCTGGGTCGGCTTCGACACCGACCGCTCGCACGGCTCGCTGATGCGCTTCTACACCGACTTTGCCAGCCCCGTGCTGGTGGACCGCTACGAAGCGCTGGACAAGATCATCGAGAGCGCGGTCGAGCAGCCCGGGCGCCGCGTGCTGGTGGACCTGGCCGCGCAGACGCACGACCCGCTCGTGAAGTGGATGGACGAGTCCGGCGTGCTCGACATGGCCGACCTCTCGGGCCTGGTGCTGCAGTACTGGCACGTCATGGACGCCGGCCGCGACTCGGTGGACCTGCTGGAGCGGCTGCTCGACCGCTTCGGCCAGCGCCTGCACTACGTGCTGGTGCTCAACGAGCTGCGGGGCGACGACTTCGGCATGCTCGAGCACTCGGGCCAGCTCGACCGCGCGCTGGGGCTGGGCGCCCGGACGGTGCGGATCCGCCGCCTGCACGACGCCGTGGCGCAGAAGATCGACGCGCGCAACGCCAGTTTCTGGTCGGCGCGCCACCTCACGGGCCCCGACGGCCCGGGCCTGGGCCTGATGGAACGCCAGCGCCTGAAGATGTGGCTGGCCCACGCCAGCAGCGAGCTGGCCCGGGCCGAGCCCTGATCAGCCCTCGCGCGCGAGGCGTTCGCTCTTCCAGTAGACGTCGTCGCCGCCCAGCCCGTCGAGGTTGGCGCGGTTGAGCACGCGGGCCAGCACGAACATCAGGTCCGACAGGCGGTTGAGGTACTGGCGCGGCGCGTCGTTCACGGCCTCGGCCCCGGACTCGGCGTTCACCAGCGCCACCAGGCTGCGCTCGGCGCGGCGGGCGATGGTGCGGCTCACGTGGGCCAGCGCGGCGCTGCGCGTGCCCGCCGGCAGGATGAACTCCTTCAGCCGCGGCAGCTGCTCGTTGTAGTGCGCCAGCGCCTCGTCCAGCCGCAGCACGGCTGCGTCCTTCAGCAGCACGAAGCCGGGGATCGACAGCTCGCCGCCCAGGTTGAACAGCTCGTGCTGGATGGTGACGAGCAGCTCGCGCACGTCGGCCGGCAGCGGCTCGGCCAGCAGCACGCCCAGGCTGGAGTTGAGCTCGTCGACATCGCCCATGGCGGCCACGCGAAGGTGGCTCTTGGACACGCGCGTGCCGTCGCCCAGGCCGGTGGTGCCGTCGTCTCCGGTGCGGGTGGCGATCTGGGTGAGGCGGTTGGCCATGGCGCGCTGCGGTCTCGTGAAGGGGTGCTATTGCACCATCCCCGGCCGGATCCTGTGGCCATGGGGGACGTTGGCGGCAGGGGCCCGGTTTGGCGAGCCCCGCATCAGTACGTCCAGTCTTCGTACCGCAAGGGCGCACTGTTGAGCCGCTGCCGCAACTGCTCCCAGCCGGGCAGGTGCTGATCCAGCAAGGCACGAAAGCGGGCGTTGTGCGTGGGCTCCAGCAGGTGCAGCAGCTCGTGCACGACGATGTACTCCAGGCACTCGGGCGGCTTGCGCGCCAGTTCGCTGTTCAGGCGGATGCTGCGGCCCTGCGGGTTGCAGCTGCCCCAGCGTGTCTTCATGCGCTGCACGTACACGCGCTGCACCTGCACGTCCAGGCGGGCTTGCCAGTGCGCCAGCAGCCGGGCCGTCGCGGCCTGCACTTGCTGCCGGTGCCAGGCCTGCAGCAGCGCCTGGGCCTGCGCCACCGAGGCCCCTTCGCGCAGGTGCACATGCAGCCGACGTGGCGTCAGCTCCACGCGCGATGGGCCGACGCCCGTGTGCCGCACCAGCAAGCGCCGCCGGCCCCAGACCCAGTGGCTTTCCTTCGTGTCGTAGGTGCGTGGCGTGTCGCGCGCCTGCGCCCGCAACTGGCTCTGGCGGCTGCGGATCCAGGCCAGCTTGTCGATCACGAACAGGCGGATCGTCTCCAGCGGCGCCCGCTCGGGCGCGGCCACCCGCACGTGCCCGGCCGGCGGCAGCACGCTCAGGTGCACCAGCCGCACGGCCTTGCGCACCACCTCCACCTGCAGGCCGGGCAGTTCGAGGGTGTCGCGCATCAGTACTCCGCCTGCGCAAACACGATTGGGAACAGCGCGTTGACGGCATCGACATCGCCCAGCACGCCGAACATCGCGTTCTTGACCATCAGTTCACGCGCCACCACGCCCCGCCAGCCGTCCGGGCGCTGTTGCTTGATCGCGGCGTCCAGGCGCAGGATCAGTTCCGCCGTGTCGGCTGCGGGGGCGGTATCGCCGTAGGCCGGCGTGGGCTCTGCAGCGCGCAAGCGCGCCCGCAGGTTGTTGTACAGCGCCAGTTGCCCCGCGGTCTTGAGCTGAACTGGCGTGTCGGCGGCCTTGCCGGCCACCACCTGCTGCGCCAGCTGCGCCATGCGCGCCAGGTAGGCCTCGTACTCGATGGCGCGCTCGCGCCGCAGCCGGATGATCTCGTCCAGCAGCGCTGACATCTGCGCGAAGTACGCCGGGTCGGTGAGCTGCTCCTTCAGGATGCGGCTGCGCACGTTGTTCTCGATGGTCTCGGCCACGGCGTCGCGGTTGCCCTTCAACGCACCGAGTTGCGCCGCCACGGCCTCGGCCACGCCGGTCTTCACGATCAGGTCCAGCAGGCCCACGCCCTCGAAGGGCGAGATCGTTCGCGGCGCCTCGGCCTCGATGTAGGTGTCGATGAGGTGCCGCATGTCCGCCTCGAAGGGCTTGAGGTCCAGCGTCTCACCGGCCGCGTGGCGGATCACCTCGCGCAGGTTGAGGTAGTGCTTCTGCCGGGCCTTGATCTGCGCCACCTCGGCCGGCGTGTAGCCAGCGGCCTCCATCTCGTCGGCCAGGTTGGCGTGGGCGCGCACCAGCGTCACCACGGCCTTGTACAGCGCCACGCGGCGCGGTTCGCGGTCTTTCAGGTCGGTGGGAACTTCGGTGTTGCCGCAAAAGTAGTGGATGTGCTGCAGGTCGCCCTTGGGCGGCTCCACCGGCTCGCACAGCAAGGCCAGCGCTTCGAGGGCTGCGTCCAGCTTGCCGCGGCCGGCTTCCAGGCGGTCTTTCACCAGCACCTCGGGGCTGGCGCCGCCGGCGCTGTGGTCCAGCTCGGCGGTGTAGACGGCGATGGCCTTCTCCACCTTCTTGAACAGGTCCTTGTAGTCGACGATGTAGCCGAAGTCCTTGTCGTCGCCGTCGAGCCGGTTGGTGCGACAGATGGCCTGGAACAGGCCGTGGTCCTGCATGCTCTTGTCGATGTAGAGGTAGGTGCACGGCGGTGCGTCGAACCCCGTGAGCAGCTTGTCCACCACGACCAACAGCTTCATCTGCGCGGGCGCCTTGATGAAGCGATCCTTCACGTCCTGCTCGTAGGTCTCGGTCTTCGTCAGGCCGGGGCGGGGCTGCACGCCTTTCAGGAGCTCGGTGTAGGTGTTGTAGATGAACTGCTTGTCGGTCTCGGTGTTGGCGCCCGTCTCTTCCAGCGTCACGTGCTGGGCGTTCGGGTTGTAGCTGGTGACGACGGCGCAGCGGCCCTTGAACACCGTGGTGCTGAACAGCACGAAGTACTTGCAGGCCTCGTAGATGCTGCCGGCCACCAGGATGGCATTGCCGCGTTCGCTTGAGAGCCGCGGTTTGGTGGCGAAGTCATGCACGATGTCGGCCACCACCCGACCCATGCGCGCCTTCGAGCTCAGCACCTGCTGCAGCGTGCCCCACTGCTTCTTCAGCTCGTCCTTCTGCCAGGCGTTCAGGCCCCGGGTCTTGGCATCGAACCACTGGTCCACGTGCGCGGGGTTGCCCAGCTGCTGGTCGATGTCGCGCGCCTCGTAGACCAGGTCGAGCACCACGCCGTCTTCCACGGCTTCGGCGAACTTGTAGGTGTGGATGTAGCCGCCGAAGACCTCCAGGCTGCTGGCGCGGTCGCGCTTGAGCAGCGGTGTGCCGGTGAAGCCGATGAACACCGCGCCGGGCATCAGCGCCTTCATCACCCGGTGCAGCTTGCCGCCCTGCGTGCGGTGGCACTCGTCCACGAACACGAACAGCTCGCCCTGGGTAACGCCGGGCTGCTCGGCCAGCTCACGGATGAAGGCGTCGAAGTCATCGCCCTCACCAGGGCCGCGCCGGCCGAACTTGTGCACCAGTGAGCACAGCAGCCGCGGCTTGGCCTCGGCCAGCTGCGCCATCAGGTTGCGCCCGCTGCTGCTGCGGTGGATGGTGTCGCCTGCGTCGGTGAACACGCGCTCGATCTGGCGGTCGAGCTCGTCGCGGTCGGTGATGATCACCACGCGGGCCTGCGCGTTGGACTCCAGGATCCAGCGCGCCAGCAGCACCATCAGGATGCTCTTGCCCGCGCCCTGGGTGTGCCAGACGATGCCGCCGCGCCGCTGCCGCACCGCGGCTTGCGCGGCCTTGATGCCGAAGTACTGGTGCACGCGCGGCAGCTTCTTCACGCCGCCGTCGAACAACACGAAGTCGCGCACCAGCTCCAGCAGCCGCACCTTGCTGCACAGCTTGGCCAGGTACTTGTCGAGCTTGAAGCCGGCGTTGTCGGCCTCGTCTTCCTTCCAGGTGAGGAACAGCTTCTCGGGCGTGCCCACGCTCCCGTAGCGCAGGCCTTCGCTGTCGTTGCCCGCCAGCACCAGCTGCACGGTGCTGAAGAACCAGGCGTTGAAGGCCGGCATCTGGTTGGAGAGGTTCTGGCGGATGCCGTGGCCCACGCTGACGCGGCTGTTCTTCAGCTCCAGCACGGCCACGGCCAGGCCGTTGAGGTAGAGCACCACATCGGGCCGGCGTTCGTGGCCGCCGTTCAGGGTGACCTCTTCGGCCACGGCAAAGTCATTGGCCCCGGGTTGGACCCAGTCCACCAGGTGCACGGTTTCCTTGGGCGCACCCGGCGCCAGCCGCACCGTCACGCCGTAGCGCAGCAGCGCGTAGACGGCCTGGTTGGCGGCCATCAGCGTCTGCCCGTGCTGCTGCGCCGCCTGGCGCAGCTGGTGCAACGCGGCGCTGATGTGGGCGGCGCTGTAGCCGCGACGCTGCAAGTGGGCGCTGAGCAGGCCTTCTTCGATGCAGTGGTTGCCCGGCCGATCGCTCCAGTCGCCCAGGTACCGGTAGCCCAGCGCGCCGGTGAACAGCTGCAGCACGCGCTGCTGCGTGGCGCGTTCGGGCTTGTCGACGCTGTCGGTCATGCGGCCCTCCCTGGGCGCTGGTGTGTGGGGCGGCGCCGCGCTCGTTGACGGCGGGTCAGTCGTCTTCCAGCGCCAGTGTCCCCTGCGGCGGCGCGGGCGGCCAAGTCCCTGCGGCCACGCGGCCCTGGAACCAGCGGTGCATGGCCGCGTCTTCCACCGCGTACTCGCCGCGGGCCGACTTCCACACCTGCGCCGGGCTGCGTTCACGCAGCGCCTCCAGCGCACGCTGCGCCTGCTGCGCGCTCATCGGGCGGCCCAGCTTGTCGCGGTAGAAGCGCAGCGCCTCGGCGTCGTAGGGGCGGAAGCGCGGGCCTTGTTCCAGCATGCGCCACAGGACGGCTTGTTCGCTGGGTTTCAGGCCCAGGTAGTCGGACTCCATCTGCGCTTCGTCCTGCTGCTGCTGTGCCAGCGCCGCCTGCTGCAGCGCCGGCTCGAAGCGCCCGCTGATGCCCGCCAGCGGGCTGAGCACCGCGCCCAGGGCGGCCATGAAGAACTGCGGCCGGTGGCCAAATTTGGTGAAGGCGGCTTGCAGCGCGGCGCGGTCCACCGGCTTCAAGTCGGGCCGCTGGGCCTCGACCAGCGCCGCCACATGGGCGATGAAGTCGGTGTCCAGCGGCGGCAGCGCCTGGATCTGCGAGCCGTAGAAAGGGGCGCCAGCGCTCACCACCAGGCGCAGCAGCTTGTCGCGGTCGGAGCCGGACATCACGAGCATCAGGTTCACCTGCCCCGGCTGGTTGAGCTGGTCGCGGGCGGACTTCAGCGCCGTCATGGCGGCTTCGCCGGCCTCGCTGGTGAGCGCGTGCTGGGCTTCGTCCACGATCAGCGCCACCGGCCGGCCGGCCTGCTGCAGCAGGGTTCGCAGGGCGTCCACCAGCGTCAGGCCGTCGACCTGGCCGATCTTGCTGGTGTCGATGTCCAGCGCGCCGGCCACCTTCACGGCCTTCACGCCCGCTTTGCGGGCGGCGCGCGCCACCACGCCCAGGTGGGGCTGCAGCGCGCGGGCGATGGCCTCGGCGATCAGCGCGCCAGGATCGCGCCGCGGGTCAGCCCACAGGTCCACGTACACCACCTCCACGCCCGCGGCCTGCAGCGCGGGCGCGAGATCACCCTGCAAGAAGGTGCTCTTGCCGGTGCGCCGGGGCGCGGCCAGGAACAGGCCGTTGTGCGCGTCGCCCAGCAGCGCCCGGCCTTGCAGGGCGGCCACCATGTCCCGGGCCAGGGCCGTGCGGGGGTAGGCGATCATGGGACTATCCTGTTTTATCTGGAGATCAGTAATTTATCGATCTCAAGATAAAACGCAATAGTCGGCGTGCGGGGGGACGCGGAGACCTGTAGACCGTGGGCGCAGGATCTGGAAAGACGGTCGCCAGATCCCTTTGAAATCAGGCACTTGCGGGATGCAGCGCCGACGCGGCGTCTGGCAACCGGCGGCTGCGACTTCTGCATCATGGCGGCAGCAGGCGGATGCGGCCGGTGAGCAGCACCTGCATCAGCGCCTGCTTCAGATCGCGGGCCTTGGCGAGGCGGGCTTGCAGGGCGGTGATGGCCAAGTCCATGTCGGTGAGGACTTGGGCGATGGCGTGTTGTTCGGCGGGGTCGGGCAGCGGCAACGAGACGCTGCCAAGTGCCGCGCTGCTGATGTGAACCACCGCATCGCCCTGCCCCCGGCTGGCCTTCTGCCTCATCACATGCGGTGCGTTCAAGGCGTAGCCCATGAAGGTTGAGCTCAGCCTGGTGGTCGGGCGAAGGATGACGATGTCGCCACCCGCGTAGGCCTCACCGGCATCGAGGTAGGCCACGCACTTGCCGATCTCCTCTTTGGTTTCGCCGGAACCCGCGAACAGCAGGTCGCCCTGCTGCAGACGCGTCGCAGTCGCGGCCACCTGCGGCGCGATCCAAGACTGGAACGAACGGATGTGGTCGTGGTGCGTGGTGTAGATCTCGCCGTAGCGAACACAGGGCAACGAGCCACTGGCAGCCTGGTCACGGCGCACCCCAGCGCCCTTGTGAAAGCTGCCGAGCTCGCTCAGCGTCTTGGGCGCCCACTCACCACCAAACCCCGGCAAGCGCCGGTGGCCGGTGAGCAGCTCTTGCATGGCGCCTTGCTTGATCTGGCGCTGCTTGCTCAGCAGTTGCTCCAGCGAGTCGATCAGGGTGTCGGCGTCAGTGAGGGTCTCTGCAATCGCGTCTTGTTCGGGGCGCGATGGCAACGGAAAC
>JBILSW010000107.1:0-7762 GCA_044371895.1 Rubrivivax sp. | reverse complement strand
GACGAGTTTGACGAAGAGGACGACGACGACGGCAAAGGCGGCTCCAAGGCACTGACCAAGAAGCTCGAGGAGATGAAGAAAGAGGCGCTGGTTCGAATTGAGCGGATCAGCGGTCATTTCGACGAGGTGCGCCGAATCTACAGCCGTGAGGGCTACGGTGGCGCGGCCTACATCAAAGCCCAAAAGGCGCTCAGCGACGAGCTGATGACCGTGCGCTTTACTGCCAAGACGATTGAGCGCCTGTGCGACATGCTGCGCGAGCAAGTCGGCACGGTGCGCAAGGTCGAGCGCGAGCTGCGCCGCATCATCGTTGACAAGTGCGGCATGCCCCAAGACATCTTCATCAAGGACTTCCCGCCCAACCTGCTCAACCCCAAGTGGGTGGAAAAGCAGGCCAGCGCCGGTAAACCTTGGTCGGCAGTACTGGGCCGCAACATCCCGGCGGTGCAGGAACTGCAGGCCAAGCTGGCGCATCTGCAAGCCAGCGTGGTTGTGCCGCTCGAGCAGCTCAAGGACATCAACAAACGCATGAACGAGGGCGAACGCTCCTCGCGCGAAGCCAAAAAAGAGATGATCGAGGCCAACTTGCGCCTGGTGATCTCGATTGCCAAGAAGTACACCAACCGCGGCCTGCAGTTCCTGGACCTGATCCAAGAGGGCAACATCGGCCTGATGAAGGCGGTCGACAAGTTCGAATACCGCCGCGGCTACAAGTTCTCGACCTACGCCACTTGGTGGATTCGCCAGGCGATCACCCGCTCGATCGCCGATCAGGCGCGCACCATCCGCATTCCGGTGCACATGATCGAGACGATCAACAAGATGAACCGCCTGTCGCGCCAGCATCTGCAGGAGTTTGGCTACGAGCCCGACGCCAGCATTCTGGCGGCCAAGATGGAGATCCCGGAAGACAAGATCCGCAAGATCATGAAGATCGCCAAGGAGCCGATCTCCATGGAGACGCCGATCGGCGACGACGACGACAGCCACCTCGGCGACTTCATCGAGGACACCAACAACGTCGCCCCGGTCGACGCCGCCATGCAGGCCGGCTTGCGCGACGTGGTCAAGGACATCCTGGACTCGCTCACCCCGCGTGAGGCCAAGGTGCTGCGCATGCGCTTCGGCATCGAGATGAGCACCGACCACACCCTTGAGGAAGTGGGCAAGCAGTTCGACGTCACGCGCGAGCGAATCCGCCAGATCGAGGCCAAGGCCATCCGCAAGCTCAAGCACCCCAGCCGTTCCGACAAGCTGCGCACCTACCTCGACAACCTGTGATCCGTGACTCTTGTCACGGGCGGCTGAGTACACTGACGGCATGACGCGCATCGCCGACCGCACAGTGCTGTTCGCCGATCTGCGCGGCAGCACGGCGCTCTTCGAGACGCTGGGCAACGCCGAAGCCACCTCGGTGGTCACGCACGTGATCAACGCGCTCGCCGGCCCCGTGAGCAGCTACGAGGGCCAGCTCGTCAAGACGCTGGGCGACGGCCTGATGGCCGTCTTCGACGAGCCGCTGCCCGCGGTGCAGGCGGCCATGCTGATGCACGACGTGCTGGACGGCATGGTGCATCGGGGCAGCGAGCGCGGCGCCTCGGCGGGGCTGCGCGCGCTGCGTCTGCAGGTGGGCCTGGCGCGCGGCGAGGTCGTCGAGATGCGGGGCGACTGCTTCGGCGATGCCGTCAACGTGGCCGCCAGGCTGCTGGACCACGCCGGCGACAACGAGACGCTGATCACGGTGGAGGTGCTTCAGGGTCTGCCGCTGGACCTGCGCGGGCGCTTCCGCAGCCTGGACAGGCTGGTACTGCGCGGCCGCGCCGAGCCGGTGCAGGTGCACGTGATGGGCGGTCGCCGCGGTGGCTTGGGCGACGTGCCCGTCACGCAGTTCAGCGGCGACTTCAGCGGCAGCGTCGACGAGCCCGACGGCCTGCGCCTCATGTGGGCGGCCACGAACCACGTGTTCGCCAGCCAGCAGGCACCGCTGGTGCTGGGCCGCAGTCCGCAGGCGACCTTCTGCGTCGACGACAGCCGCGTCTCGCGATCGCACGCGCGCGTGGACTGGCACAGCGGCAGCTTCCAGATCACCGACCTGTCCTACAACGGCACCTTCGTGCGCTTCGCCGACGGCGAGATCGTCAGCCTGCGCCGCGGCAGCTGCACCCTGCACGGCAGCGGCACCATCGGCCTCGGCGGCTCGCCGACCGACCCGGGTTCGGCCTGCGTCGCCTTCGACGTGCTCCGCTTCGCCGACACCCAGCCCCAGGTGCCGCTCGAGCTGCGCTGAACCCCGACCCCCTTCATGCGCGTGCTCTACGTCGACGACGACCGCATCAACGCCCTGCTCTTCGAGGAGACGGTGCGCCTCGCCCCGGGCGTCGAGATCGAGGTCGCCGCCAACGGCGCCGAGGCCGTCGAGCTGGCCCGGCGCTGGCAGCCCGACCTGCTCGTGGTGGACCTGCACCTGCCCGACACCAACGGCCTGGTGCTGCTGTCGCAGCTTCGCAAGGCTGCCGGCCGTGCCGACCTGCCGGCCTACCTGTGCACCGCCGACGACGCTCCCGAGCGCGCGCGCGAGGCGCGGGCTGCCGGCTACGCCGGCCTGTGGGCCAAGCCGGTGGACCTGGGCACGGTGATCGACGAGCTCAAGCGCCGCAGCGACGGAGCTGCGCGCACAGGAACTTTCGCGCCGAACCTGCCTTCCGCCACGGTCAGCGCGCGCGCACGGCGGTATTGCTGGTCAATCTGGGCACGCCCGACGAGCCCACCGCGCCCGCGCTGCGCCGCTACCTGGCCGAGTTCCTGAGCGACCCGCGCGTCGTCGAGATCCCTCGGCTCGTGTGGTGGCCCATCCTGCACGGCGTGATCCTGCGCACTCGGCCCCGGCAGTCGGCGGCGAAGTACGCCAGCGTCTGGATGCCCGAAGGCTCGCCGCTGGCGGTGTGGACACAACGACAGAGCGCCGCCCTGTCGCAGGCCCTGGCCGCGCTCGGCCACGACGTGCTGGTGCGCCACGCCATGCGCTACGGCAACCCGTCGATCGCCAGCGTGATGGACGCCCTGCGCACCGAAGGGGTCACGCGCGTCCTCGTGCTGCCCGCCTACCCGCAGTACGCGGCGGCCACCACCGCCAGCGTGGCCGACAAGCTGCTGGCCTGGAGCACGCAGGCGCGCCGCATGCCCGAATTGCGCTTCATCAACGAGTACCACGACGACGCCGGCTACATCGGTGCGCTGGCCGCGCGACTGCGCGCGCACTGGGCCGATCACGGTCGCGGCGACAAGCTCGTGCTGAGCTTCCACGGCGTGCCCGAGCGCAGCCTGCTGCTGGGCGACCCCTACCACTGCCAGTGCCACAAGACGGCCCGGCTGCTGGCCGAAGCCCTGGGCCTGCCGCGCGAGCAGGTGGTGGTCACGTTTCAGAGCCGCTTCGGCAAGGCCAAGTGGCTGGAGCCCTACACCGAGCCCACGCTCGAGAAGCTGGCCACCGAAGGCACGCGGCGCGTTGACGTGATGTGCCCCGGCTTCACGTCCGACTGCCTGGAGACGCTGGAAGAGATCGCCCAGGAGGCGCGCGATGCCTTCCTGGCTGCCGGCGGGGAGCGTTTCGACTACGTACCCTGCCTCAACGCCGAGCCGGTGTGGATCGAGGCCCTGGCCGCGCTGGCCGAACGCCACCTCGGCGGCTGGGACACGCGCGCCGCTCCCGACGTGGCGGCGCTGGAGGCGCAGCGCCAGCGCGCCCTGGCGCTAGGCGCGAAGGACTGACCCTCAAGCCGGGCGACGCCCCAGCAGCCGCCACAGCCGCGGCAACAGCAGCACAGCCAGCACCAGCGCCAGCAGTGCGGCAGACATCGGCCGCTCGACGAAGACGCGGAAGCTGCCCTCGCCGATGGCCACGGCGTTGCGCATCTGCGCC
Source organism: Rubrivivax sp. (assembly GCA_044371895.1). Lineage (GTDB taxonomy): Bacteria > Pseudomonadota > Gammaproteobacteria > Burkholderiales > Burkholderiaceae_C > Rubrivivax. Next base: position 3,843 of record JBILSW010000107.1, on the reverse strand, counting down.
TCGGCCAGCGGGCCCAGGATCATGCCCACGATCACCGGCGCGGTCGGGAAGTCGTGGCGCCGCATCAGCACCCCCAGCAGTCCCACGCCGGCCATCAGCCAGAGGTCGAAGCTGCTCTGGCGCATGCCGTACACGCCAATGGTGGCGAAGATCAGGATGCCGGCGTAGAGCGGCGCACGCGGAATCTTCAGCAGCTTCACCCACAGCCCCACCAGTGGCAGGTTCAGCACCAGCAGCATCACGTTGCCGATGTACAAGCTGGCGATCAGCGCCCACACCAAGTTGCTGCTGGTCTGGAACAGCTGCGGGCCGGCGTTGATGCCATAGCCCTGCAGCGCGCTCAGCAGGATGGCCGCGGTCACGCTGGTCGGAATGCCCAGCGTCAGCAGCGGCACCAGCGTGGCCGTGACGGCTGCGTTGTTGGCCGCCTCGGGCCCGGCCACGCCCTCGATGGCGCCGGTGGTGCCGAACTCCTCGGGGTGCCGGCTGAGCTTGCGCTCGATCCCGTAGCTCAGGAACGTGGGGATCTCGCTGCCCCCAGCCGGGATGGTGCCGAAGGGGAAGCCGACGGCCGTGCCGCGCAGCCAGGCCGGCCACGAGCGCCGCCATTGGCCACGGTTCATGTGCACGCTGCCCATGGCGTTCATCGTGGCCTGCGTGCGGCCCTCGTACAGCGCGGCGTAGAGGCACTCGCCCACCGCGAACAGGCCCACCGCCACCAGCACCACCTCGATGCCGTCCATGAACTCCGGGACGCCGCCGGTGTAGCGCACCTGCGCCGTGACCTGGTCGATGCCCACGCAGCCCACGGCCAGGCCCACGAACAGCGCCGTCAACCCGCGCAGCGTGCTCTTGCCCAGCACCGCGCTCACCGTGGTGAAGGCCAGCAGCATGAGCATGAAGTACTCAGGCGGGCCGAGCTTGACCGCGTGCTCGGCGATGAACGGCGCGAACACCGTCACCAGCACCGTGGCGATGGTGCCGGCCACGAAGCTGCCGATGGCCGCGGTGGCCAGCGCGGCGCCGGCGCTGCCGTTCCTGGCCATCTTGAAGCCCTCGAGCGCCGTCACCATGGTGCCGGTCTCGCCGGGGGTGTTGAGCAGGATCGAAGTGGTCGACCCGCCGTACATCGCGCCGTAGTAGATGCCGGCGAAGAAGATCATGCTCGCTGTGGGCTCCACCTGGGTGGTGATGGGCAGCAGCATGGCCACCGTCACCGCCGGCCCCAGGCCCGGCAGCACGCCGATGGCCGTGCCCAGCGCGCAGCCGACGAAGGCCCACAGCAGGTTGACCGGCGACGCCGCGCTGGCGAAACCGCCGAGCAGCTGGCTCCAGATGTCCATCTACAGCCACCCCGTGCCGGTCAGGCCGGGCAGCGAGATGCCCAGCAGCTGCGTGAACAGCCAGTAGGCCGGTGCCGCGATCAGCATGCCGGTCACGGCGTCGATCACCAGTCCCCGCGCGCCGCCGTGCGGCTTGCCCTCGCTGGCGCGCAGGCCGCGCACGGCCAGCACGAAGCAGGCGGTGCAGGCGATGATGAAGCCCAGACGCTCCAGAAGCAGCGCATTGGCTGCCAGGCCGCCCAGCACCCAGGCCAGCGCGCGCCAGTCTCCCCGTGCTGCGCCCGAGGGCTCTTCCAGCGCACGCCAGCCGCCGCTGAAGGCCTCCCAGAGCAAACCGGCGCCGCAGGCCAGGAGGGCCAGCGACACCACCCAGGGCACGAAGTTGGGCCCGACCCCGCCATAGCCGGCCACCGACGAGATGCCGGTGGCTCCCCAGGCCATGAGACAGCCGAGTGCCAGCGCGCCGGCGCCGATCAGCGCCTGCCGGCGCTGCGCCGCGGAGTCCAGGCCCATGCCGGCCTCAGATCATCCCGGCCTTGACCATGGTCACGCGCAGGCTCGCGAACTCGCGCTCCACGAAGTCCTCGAATGCCTTGCCGGTGAGCAGCGCAGGCGTCCACTGGTTCTTGTCCAGCGCCTCGGCCCAGGCCTTGCTGCGGGTGGCCTTGACGACGCGGTCGACCAGCGCATCGCGCTGCGCCGGCGTGATGCCGGGCGCGCCGTAGACGCCGCGCCAGTTGCCGATCTCGACGTTGTAGCCCTGCTCCTTCATGGTGGGCACGTTGATGCCCTTCAGGCGCTGCGGCGCGGTCACGGCGATGGGGCGCATCTTGCCGCTCTCGATGTACTGCTGGAACTCGCTGTAGCCGCTGCCGCCGACGCTGACGTTGTTGCCCAGGATGGCCGCCACCGCTTCGCCGCCGCCGCGGAAGGGCACGTAGTTGATCTTGCTGGCGTCGACGCCGACGTCGCGCGCCAGCATGGCCGCGGCGATGTGCTCGGTGGAGCCGCGCGAGCCGCCGCCCCACTTGACGCTGGCCGGGTCCTTCTTGAGGGCATCGACAACGTCCTTCATCGTCTGGAAGGGGCTGGCCGCGGGCACGACGAAGACGTTGAACTCGCTCGTCAGGCGGGCGATCGGGGTGGCCTGCGTCACGCTGACCGGCGGCTTGCCGGTGATGATGCCGCCGAGCATCACGGCGCCCATCACCATCAGTGCGTTCGGGTCGCCCTTGCTGGCGTTGACGAACTGCGCCAGGCCGATGGCGCCGGCCGCGCCGCCCTTGTTCTCGAAGCTGACCGCCGCGGCCACGCCGGCATCCTGCAGCGCCTTGCCGAGGGCTCGGCCGGTGCTGTCCCAGCCGCCGCCGGGGTTGGCGGGAATCATCATCTTCAGGTTGGCTGCCGCACGGGCCGACAGCGGCAGCGCACCCAGGGCGGCAGTGGCGAGGACGGACTTCAGGAAGGTGTCGCGGCGCATCAGGGATCTCCTGCGGTTTGGTGTTGCCGCAATGATGGCCGGCTGCGCTGTGGAGCGGCGGTCGCAGCCATCGGGGTTGTCCCGGATGGGACGGGTGTCGCCGGGGCGCTGTCGATAATCCGCGCGGCCATGCTGCCGCAGCTCGTCGAGGACACGCCACTCACGCAGCACCGCGCCTTCATGCGGCTGTGGCTGGCGCGCATCGTCTCGGTGTCGGCCAGCCAGATGCTGCTGGTGGCGCTGGGCTGGCAGATGTACGAGCTCACCGGCTCGGCCTGGGACCTGGGCCTGGTGGGCCTGGCGCAGTTCGTCCCGGCGCTGCTGCTTACGCTGCCCGCCGGCCAGTGGATCGACCGGCACCACCGCGGCCGCATCCTCGCCGGCTGCCTGGCCGTGCAGGTGGCCAGCGCCGCGGCGCTGGCCTGGGGCAGCACCGCAGGCTGGATGAGCCGCGAGGCCCTGCTCGGGGTGAGCGCGGTGCTGGGTGCGCTGCGCGCGGTGCAGATGCCCACGCAGCAGGCGCTGACGCCGCTGCTGGTGCCCGCGGCCGTGCTGCCGCGCGCGCTGGCCTTCAGCTCGGCCGGGCTGCAGGCGGCCATCATCGCCGGGCCGGCGCTGGGGGGCTTCGTCTACATGGCCGGGCCGGCGGCCACCTACGGCAGCTGCGCGCTGCTTTTCGCGGTGGGCACGGCGCTGGTGGCGCGGCTGCGCTACGAGCACCGCCCGCCGCCGGCCGAGCCGGTCAGCTGGGCCACGCTCACGGCCGGCCTGCGCTTCGTGCGCGGGCAGCCGGTGGTGCTGGGCGCGATGCTGCTGGACATGGTGGCCGTCATCCTGGGCGGCGCGGTCGCGCTGCTGCCGATCTACGCCAAGGACATCCTGCAGGTCGGGCCCTGGGGGCTGGGCCTGCTGCGCGCCGCGCCGGCGGTGGGCGCGCTGGCGATGTCGCTGTGGCTCACGCGGCGGCCGCTGCGGCATCGCGTGGGCCGGCGGCTGCTGCAGACGGTGGCGGTGTACGGC
>JBILSW010000106.1:0-7818 GCA_044371895.1 Rubrivivax sp. | reverse complement strand
CAGTATCGCCGCGCTCAAGCGCCGGGCTGCCGCCCTGGGCTTCCAGATCAATCCCGTGGAGGCCGCTGCATGAAGTCAGCTGCCTTCAGTTCTGTTTCTTGAGAGCCAGCGCCCGCGCCATGACGAGGCCTTCCATGCTACGCCGTTCGCTCGCGACCCTGATGCTTCTGGCCGGCGGCGCCGCCGGCGCGGCCGTGCAGGCGCTGCAGCCGGCACCCGACTTCACGCTGCAGCGCGCCGAAGGCGGCAACCTGCGCCTGGTGGAGCAACGCGGCCAGGTCGTGCTCATCAACTTCTGGGCCAGCTGGTGCGGCCCCTGCCGCGTCGAGATGCCGCACCTCAACCGCCTGCACGACAAGTACAAGTCCGGCGGCTTCATGGTGCTGGGCGTGAACATCGACGACGACCCCCGCCAAGGCGCCGCCACGGCCGTGCGCTGGGGCCTGACCTTCCCGGTGCTGCTCGACGCCACCAAGGCCGTGACGCGCCGCTACGACCTCGGCGCCATGCCCAGCACCGTGCTCGTGGATCGCGACGGCCGCATCCGCTACCTGCACCGCGGCTACCGCGACGGCCTGGAGGCGGAGTACGAGCGACAGATCCGCGAACTGGTGAAGGATTGAACATGACCCTCCCCCGCAGCGCCCTCGGCCACGTCGGGCCAGAGGCCCGACTCCTCGACAGGCACGGCCCGTCCTCAGGACGGACCGTGTCCGGTCTCGGCCCCCAGGGGGGCGCATCCAGCGGCCCGGCCAGGCCGGTTCCGCGGTGGCTGCTTGGCGCCGTCCTGCTTGGAGCGCTGGGCCTCGGCGGCTGCGTCACGCTGCCCGAGCCCTGGGTGAAGCCGTACGAGCGCGAGCGGCTGTCAGACCCCATCATGCAGATGGCGCGCCACGGCAGCATCGACCGACATCGGGAGCACATCCACACCGTGCGCGAGGGCGCCCGCGGCGCCACTGGCGTGCAGGGCGGGGGCTGCGGATGCAATTGATGCCGCTGCTGCAGCGCCTGTGCGAGCGCTGGCGCGCCTTGCTGGGCACGGCCCTTGCGGGCACCGTCGCGCCCGGCATGAACCCGGCGGAGGCGGCCACGCTGCCCGACGACCGCGCCGAGGCCACCTACCACCTCTACGACGGCGGCGGCGTCACGGCCAGCGGCCCGGCGCTGCTGGTGCGCAAGCGCCTGGGCGACCGCGTGGCGCTGTCGGCGCAGTACTACGTGGACGCGGTCACCAATGCCTCCATCGACGTCGTCACCTACGCCAGCCCCTTCAAGGAAAAGCGCATCGCCACCGACTTCGGCGCCGACTGGCTGGTGGGCAACACGACGCTGAGCCTGGCCTACAACCGCAGCGAGGAGCCCGACTACATCGCCGAGGGCGTGGGCCTGGACGTCTCCACCGAGGTCTACGGCGGCATGACCACCGTGAGCCTGGGCTTCACCCGTGCGCGCGACCTCGTCGGCCAGAAGCTGGCCCAGGGCTGGATCGACCGCGCGCTGCACTGGCAGTACCGCGCCGGCATCACGCAGATCCTAAGCCCGCGCTGGCTGGTGAGCCTCAACGCCGAGGCGGTGTCCGACGCAGGTTTCCTGGGCAGCCCCTACCGCGCCGCGCGCGTGTTCGGCGCCGCCGTGCCCGAGCGCAACCCGCGCACGCGCTCCAGCCGCGCCGTCAAGCTGCGCAGCATCAACGACACCAGCGCGCTGGTGCCCCGCAGCTCGTTCCGCGCCGAGTACCGCTACTACTGGGACACCTGGGACGTGAAGGCCCACACCACCGAGATCGGCGTGGCCAAGCACCTGGGCACGCGCTACACGGTCGAAGCCCTGGTGCGCCGCTACTCGCAGACCAAGGCGCTCTTCTACAGCGACAACGCGCAGGCCGAGACGCTGTACGTCTCGCGCAACCGCCAGCTCAGCACCTTCGGCACCACGGCGGTCGGCGCCAAGCTCACGGCCACCTGGCCCGGGGCCACCCCGGGCACCGAGCTGCGCGTGACGGGCAGCGTCGAGCGCAAGCAGTTCCGCTTCACCGACTTCACCGACCTGCGCACCGGCCGGCCCTACGCCTACGACGCCAACGTCGTGCAGCTGGTCGTGTCCGGCAGCTTCTGAACCCGTCCCTCGATCCCGGAGCCCGCGCGCCATGATCCGCATCCTCATCCTGCCGCTGGCGCTGCTGGCGGCACCCGCCTGGGCCCAGACCGCCGCGCCGGCCGCAGCGGCTTCGGCGCCCGAGGCCGCGGCCTCCGCGCCAGCCAGGCCACCCGCCCCGCCGGCGCCCCTGGACACCCGCGTGCAGGCCCTCAAGGCCGAACTCGTGCGCCTCAACCGCGACCTGCTCGTGCTCGAGGAGGAACTGCTGTTCCCCGCCGGCACCCAGGTGGCGGTGTTCGTGAGCATGGACACCGGCACCTTCTTCGACCTCGAGTCGGTGCAGGTCAAGCTGGGCAACCAGATCGTCGGCCAGCACCTGTACACGGCGGCCGAGGTGGCGGCGCTCAAGCGCGGCGGCGTGCAGCGCCTGTGGCTGGGCAACCTCAAGAGCGGCACACACGCCATCGACGCCTTCTTCACCGGCCGCGGCCCGAAGCAGGGCGAGCACCAACGCGACTACCGGCGCGGCGCCACGCTGAGCTTCGAGAAGACGGCCGAGCCGCGCTACATCGAGCTGCGCATCCGCGACGCGCAGGGCAAGCTGCAGCCCGAGTTCGAGGTCAAGGTCTGGTGATGGTGCTGCGGCGCCTGGGCCGTCGTGCCGTGATCGCCCTCGCCGGACTGGCGCTGGGCGTGGCCGTGCCCGCGCAGGCGCAGCGCGCAGCAGCCGACGAGGCCGCGCTGCCGCCGGTGGTGGTGCAGGCACTGCACCATGGCGACGTGCTGTTCCACGTTTTTCAGGGGCGCAGCTTCTCGGCACTGTCGTCGCTGACGGTGTCGCAGCACTTCGGGCGGCTGGCGCCGCACGATGACGAGGCCGAGGTGCTGCGCGGCGGCCTGCTGCTGGGCTGGGGCCTGCACGACGAGGCGCGCGAGGTCTTCGTGCGCCTCGTCGATCGCCAGGCGCCGCCGCGTGTGCGCGACCGCGCCTGGTATTTCCTGGCGCGGCTGCAGCACCAGCGCGGGCACCTCGACGAGGCCGAGGCCTCGCTGGCGCGCATCGGCGCGCCGTTGGTGGGTGCGCTGGAGGACGAACACCAGCTGCTGCGCGCGCAGCTGCGCCTGGCCCAGGGCGACGCGGCCGGTGCCGCCGCCGTGCTGGAGGCCCTGGCCGACCCCAAGGCCGCGCGGCCGCCCGCTCCGGCGGCGCTGATGCTGGCGCGCTTCAACCTCGCCGTGGCACTGCTGCGCCAGGGCGGCGGCCGCCCCGACGACGAAGCCACCGTCCGCGGCACGACGCTGCTCGAGCAGGTGGGCGGCACGCCCTCGGCCGACGAGGAACAGCGGGCCATCCGCGACCGCGCCAACGTGGCGCTGGGCTTCGCCGCGCTGCAGTCCGGCAAGCCGCGCGAGGCGCGGGCAGCACTGCAGCGCGTGCGCCTGGAGGGCGCGATGTCGAACAAGGCGCTGCTGGGCCACGGCTGGGCCGCCAGCGCGCTGAACGACCCGCGCCTGGCGCTCGTGCCCTGGACCGAGCTCGCCGGCCGCGACCTGGCCGACGCCGCCGTGCTGGAGGCGCAGATCGCCGTGCCCTACGCCATGTCCGAGATCGGCGCCTACTCGCAGGCGCTGGACCGCTACCGCCAGACCGTGGCCAGCTTCGAGCGCGAGCAACGCGCGCTCGACGAGTCCGTCGCCGCCATCCGCGCCGGCGCCCTGGTGCAGGGCCTTGGCGAGAGCAACCCCGACGACGCCGGCGCCGCCGACAGCGGCCTGGCGGCCTTCACGCGCATCGACCGCCTGCCCAGCCTGCCGCACGGCGGCCACCTGCGTCCGCTGCTCGCCGACCACCCCTTCCAGGAAACCTACAAGGCCCTGCGCGACCTGCGCTTCCTGGGCGCGCACCTCGCGCGCTGGCAGGACAACCTGGCCACCTACGGCACCATGCTCGAGGAGCGCCGCGCGGCCTTTGCCGAGCGGCTGCCGCGCGTGCGCGAGTCGGCCGGGGCGCTCAACCTGCCCGCGCTGGAGCAGCGGCGCCACGCGCTGGCCGCCGAGCTGGCCGAGGCCGAAGCCCGCGGCGACGGCGTGGCGCTGGCCGACGCTACCGAGCAGGCCCTGCTGGAGCGCGTGCGCCGGGCCCGCGCGGCCCTGGGCGCGGCCGAGGCCGCCCCGGCCGACGCAGGGCTTGGGGCGGCCGAGATCCAGCCGCTGGCCGAACGGCTGCGCCGCGCCGAGGGCGCCCTGACCTGGCAGCTCGCGCAGCGCGCCGCCGAGCGCGGCTGGGCCGTGAAGAAGAGCCTGCGCGGCAGCGCCCGCGAGCTCGAGGCTGCGCGCACGCGCGACGCCGCTTTGCTGCGCGCACAGGCCGAGGAGCCGGCGCGCCACGAGCGCTTCGCCACACGCATCGCAGCGCTGGGCGAGCGCATCCGTGGCCTGCAGCCGCAGGTGGTGGCGCTCGAAGGCGAGGCCGCCGCGCAGCTGTCCGCGCTGGCCGTGGCCGAGCTGCAGGGCCAGCAGGACCGGCTGCGCATCTACGCCGCGCAGGCACGGCTGGCCATTGCGCAGATCCTCGACCGCGCGCAGCTGGCGCAGCGCAGCGAAAGCGCCGGGGGCGCGCCGCGATGAGCCCTGCGCGCCACCCCACGCTCGCCCCGCTGGCCGCAGCGCTGCTGCTGGCCGCCTGCAGCAGCGGGCCGAAGACGCTGCCCGGCGACGACGCACCCACGCTGGCCACGCTGCGCGACCGCACGGTGGCCATCAGGGCCGACGAGCCCGGAGCGCTGCCCGCCGCCGTCGAGGCCGACAGCATCGCCGCATACCGCGACTTCCTCGCAGCCGCGCCCGACGCGCCGCAGCGCCCCGAGGCCCTCCGCCGCCTCGGCGACCTGGAGATGGACCGCGCCGACCGCCTGGCCGCCGAAGGCGCCGGCGAGGTACCCGACTACAAGGGCGCGATCGAGCGCTACGAGGCCTTCCTCAAGGCCTACCCGGCCGACCCGCGCGTGGACCGCGTGCTCTACCAGCTGGCGCGCGCCCAGGAAAGCGGCGGCCAGCTCGAGGCCGCGCTGGCCACGCTCACGCGCCTGGTGCAGCAGCACCCGGGCACGCTGCACGCCGAAGAAGCGCACTTCCGCCGCGGCGAGATGCTGTTCGCCACGCGCCAGTGGGCGGCGGCCGAGGCCGCCTTCCGCACGGTGCTGGCGGGCGCGGCCGCGGGCCGGCGCTCGTCCTTCACCGAGCGCGCGCTGTACATGCAGGGCTGGTCGCTGTTCAAGATGGGTCGCAACGAAGACGCGCTGGGACCCTTCTTCGCCGTGCTCGACCTCAAGCTCGGCGCACTGCCCCCGCGGCTGCGCGATGAGGCCCGGCTCGAGGAGCTCACGCCGCTGACGCGCGCCGACCGCGAGCTCGTCGACGACAGCTTCCGCGTGCTCTCCATCAGCCTGGCGGCGCTGAAGGGCGAGGCCAGCATCCCGGCGCGCGTCACCACCCGCAGCCGCGAAAGCTGGCAGTTCCGCGTCTACCGCGCGCTGGCCGACCTTTACACGAAGCAGGAACGCGTGAAGGACGCCGCCGACACGCTGGCCGCCTTCGTGCGCCGCCAGCCGCTGCACGCGCAGGCGCCGCTGATGCAGGCGCAGGTGATCGAGATCTACGCCAACGCCGGCTTCGAGCAGCAGGCGCTGGCCGCCAAGCGCGAGCACGCCACACGCTACGACGCCAACTCCGAGTTCCGCCGCGCCAACCCAGAAAGCTGGGCGCGCGCGCAGCCGCTGGTGCAGCAGCACATGGCCGAGCTGGCCCGTCACCACCACACGCTGGCGCAGCGCGCGCGCGCGGCAGGTGCGTCTGCAAACCCCGACGTCGCCGAGTCCGTGCGCTGGTACGACGCGCTGCTGACGCAGTTCCCGCGGCATGCAGGCGCCCGCGCCAACCGCTTCCTGCTGGCCGAGCTGCTCTACGACGACCGCGCCTTCGCGCGCAGCGCCGACGAGTTCGAGCGCGTGGCCTACGCCGAACCCGGAGCCTTCGACCGCGCGGCCGACGCCGGCTACTCGGCCCTGCTGGCCTTGGCCGAGCGCCGCAAGGCCGAGCCCGGCGACGCCTCCGCGCGGCAGGCGCTGCAGCGGCGATCGGTGGCGCTGGCGCAGCGCTTCGCGGCCAGCTTCCCGGCCGACCCGCGCGGCGGCGCCGTGCTCGTGAACGCGGCCGAGACACTGTTCGCCCTGGCCACGCCCGGCGCCGCCAGCGTCGACGGCGAGGCCGCCGTGGCCCTGGCGCGCCAGGCCCTGCAGCGCCAGCCCGCGCCCGAGCGCGAGCTGCAGCGCGTGGCCTGGACCGTGATCGCCCACCAGGCCTTCGAGGCCGGCCGCCTGGCCGAGTCCGAGCAGGCCTACGCCGAGGTACTCGATCGCGCCGGCAGCGGCGACGCCCGCCGCGCAGAATGGGCCGAGCGCCGTGCCGCGGCCGTCGTCCGCCAGGGCGAGGCCGCGCGCAAGGCCGGCGACTGGCGGGCCGCCGCCGGACACTTTGCGCGCGTGGCCGGCATCGCGGGCCTGGCCGCCGGCAGCGCGCTGCGCGGCGGCGCGGCCGTCGACCAGGCCACGGCGCTCATCGAACTCAAGGACTGGCCGGCCGCCGCCGGCGCGCTAGAGGCTTTCCGCCGCGAGCACCCCGCACACCCGCTGCAGAAGGAGGTGCCGCCGCGGCTGGCGCTGGCCTACCTCGAGCAAGGCCGGCACGCCCTGGCCGCGCGCGAGTTCGAGACCATCGCCGCGGCAGCCACCGAGCCCGCGCTCGCGCGCAGCGCGCTGTGGCAAGCCGCGGAACTGCACGAGAAGGCCGCGCTGGCCGCGCCCGCTGCGGTGCCGGTGGCGGCGCCCGGCGCGGCCCCGGCACGACGCACCACGGCCGCGCGCCGCGCACCAACGCCGCCGCCCGCGCCGCCCTCGCTGCACGCCGTGGCCGTGGCCGCCTGGGAGCGCTACGTGCAGGCGCACCCGCAGCCGCTGGAGCCCGCGGTCGAGGCGCGCTGGCGCCTGGCCGAGCTGCACGCCGCCGACGCCGCGCGCCGCGCGCCCTGGCTGCGCGCCGTGCAGCAGGCCGACGCCCAAGGCGGCGACGCGCGCACGCCGCGCACGCGCCGCTGGGGCGGGCTGGCCACGCTGGCCCTGGCAGCGCCGCAGGAGGCCGCTTACCAGCGCATCCGGCTGGTGGAGCCGCTGCAGCGCCAGCTCAAGGCCAAGAAGGCCGCGATGGACGAGCTGCTCAAGGCCTACGCCGCGGCCTCCGAGGCCGGCGTGGCTGAGGTCACCACCGCGGCCACCTACCGCACCGCGGCGCTGTACGCCGATTTCGGCCAGGCGCTCATCAAGAGCGAGCGGCCGAAGAAGCTGAGCAAGCTCGAGCGCGAGCAGTACGACGTGCTGCTCGAGGAGCAGGCCTTCCCGTTCGAGGAGAAGGCCATCCAGCTGCACGAGGCCAACGCGCGCCGCACCGCCGCCGGCGTGTGGGACGAGTGGGTGGGCGGCAGCCTGCAGGCCCTGGCCGGCTTCAAGCCCGTGCGCTACGCCAAGCCCGAACGCGTGGACCCCGCCTACACCGTGGCCCTGGCGCCGCTGCAGGCCGCCCTGACGGAGGCGCGCGCCCGCGGCGCCGAGCCCTCGCCGGGCCTGCTCAACGCCCTGGGCGTGGCGCTGCGCCGCGAAGGCCGCTTCG
>JBILSW010000105.1:0-7828 GCA_044371895.1 Rubrivivax sp. | reverse complement strand
CGTGTGGCTGCAGGAACTGGAGTGGCACCTGCTGGCGGTGACGGCGCTGTGGGGCATCTCGATCATGCAGCTGCGCGGCATGCCGGTGCGGGTGGACCTGTTCTACCAGCACTTCGGCGAGCGCACAAAGCTGTGGATCGAGTTCCTCACGGCGCTGCTGGTGATGCTGCCGTTCTCGTTGTTCGTGTGCTTGCTGGGCTGGAAGTTCGCGGCCTACTCGTTCTCGCTGGCCGAGGTCTCGCCCGACCCCGGCGGCATGCCCTGGCGATGGGCCGTGAAGTCGCTCGTCGTCTCGGGCTACGCGCTGCTGGCCATCGTCGCCTTCAGCACCATCGTCCGCGCCGGCGCCCGGCTGGCCGGACAACCCTTGCCCGATGGAGCCGCGCATGGCGCCTGAGATCCTGCCCTTGCTGATGCTTGGCGCCTTCGTGGGCCTGCTGCTGGTGGGCGTGCCGGTGGCCTACGCCGCGGCCGCCTCCGGCATCGTGTTCGGCTTCATCGGCTTCGGCGATGGCCTGTTCAACCTGCTGCCGGCGCGCATCTACGGCGTGGCCACCGACGCGTCGTTGCTGGCGCTGCCCATGTTCGTGTTCATGGGCACCATGCTCGAGAAGAGCCGCCTCGGCCACGACATGCTCGAGGTGATGGGCCACCTCGCCGGCCGCGTGCCCGGCGGCATGGCGGTGGGCATCATTGTCTTCGGCGTGATCATGGGCGCCACCACCGGCATCGTCGGCGCCACCATCGTGCTGCTGGGCATGATCGCTCTGCCCACGTTGCTGAAATACAAGTACGACCACGCCCTGGCCGCCGGCACCATCTGCGCCAGCGGCACGCTGGGCCAGATCATCCCGCCCAGCCTCGTGCTTCTGCTGCTGGCCGAGATCATGAACGAGTCGGTCGGCACGCTGTTCGCCGCGGCGCTGATGCCGGGGCTGATGCTGGCCGGCCTGTACATCGTCTACATCCTCGTCTACGCCTGGCGCAACCCCGGCAAGGCGCCGCCCATTCCGGCCGAGGAGCGCGCGGCCCTGTCGCGCTCCCAGCTGTGGCTGCGCCTGGTGAAGGGCGTGCTGCCGGCCCTGTTGCTGGTGCTGGCCGTGCTGGGCTCCATCATGGGTGGCGTGGCCGCGCCGACGGAGGCGGCGGCCATCGGTGCGCTCGGCAGCCTGCTGGTGGTGGCGGCCAGCGGCAAGCTCAGCCTGAAGGTGCTGCGCGAGACGAGCCGGGACACGCTGATCACCAGTGCGGTGATCTTCTTCGTCATCATGACCGCGCAGGCCTTCAGCCTGGCCTTCCGCGGCCTGGGCGGCGAGCGGCTGATCCAGGACCTTTTCGCGCTGGTGCCCGGCGGCACCACGGCGGACATCCTGTTCTTCATGGCCGTGCTGTTCCTGGCCGGCGTGCTGCTGGAGTGGGCCGAGATCAGCTACATCGTGCTGCCGCTCTTCCTGCCGTACTTCGTGAGCCAGGGTGTTGACATGGTGTGGCTGGCCGCGCTCATCTGCATCAACATGCAGACGAGCTTTCTCACGCCGCCAGTGGGCTGGAGCCTGTTCTTCTTCCGCAGCGTGGCGCCGGCGGCGGTGCAGACGCGCGAGATCTACCGTGGCGTCTGGCCCTTCATCGGCATGCAGCTGGGCGCCGTCATCATCGTGATGGTCTTCCCGGCCATCGCGCTGTGGCTGCCCGGCGCCATGGGCTGGTTGAACCGGTGAGGGCCCCCGCATGACCCCGCAACGCCCGCCGCTGCCCCCCTTCGACGCCGACAGCGCGGCGCGCAAGGTGCGGCTGGCCGAGGACGCCTGGAACACGCGCGACCCCGACCGCGTGGTCGGCGTCTACACCGACGACACCGAGTGGCGCAACCGCGCCGAGTTCCCGCGCGGCCGCGACGAGGTGCGCGCCTTCCTGCAGCGCAAGTGGGCGCGCGAGCTCGACTACCGGCTGATCAAGGAACTGTGGGCCTTCGGCCGCGAGCGCATCGCGGTGCGCTTCGCCTACGAGTGGCGCGACGATTCCGGCCACTGGTACCGCAGCTACGGCAACGAGAACTGGGCCTTCACGCCCGAGGGGCTGATGCGGCAGCGCTTCGCCAGCATCAACGACCGGCCGATCGCGGCGCACGAGCGCTTGTTCCTGTGGCCCCTGGGGCGGCGACCGGACGAGCATCCCGGGCTGTCGGAACTGGGGCTGTAGGCTACGGGATGTTCCGGGCCGTGCAGGCCGCCCGCCCACTTTCCGACGCATTCCACCCCATGTCCAGCTACGTCGAACAGGTTCTCGTTCCCGGCGAACGCATCGTCCATCTGGGGCGCACCAGCCTGTGGTCGGTCTGGCACCTGCTTGCGCTGGGCCTGCTGCTGCTGCCGGTCTTCGGCCTGGGCCTGGTGCTGTGGGCCGTGGCCTACGTGCGCATCCGCTCCACGGAGCTGGCCGTCACCACCCGAAGGCTGATCGTCAAGCACGGCTTCATCCGCCGCAACACCATCGAGATCCACATCCAGAAGGTCGAGAGCATCCAGGTGCACCAGTCGCTGCTGGGCCGCCTGCTGGACTTCGGCACCCTCACCATCGCCGGCACCGGCAGTTCGAGCGCGCCCATCGACGGCGTGGCCGCGCCGCTGGCGTTCAGGCGCGCCTTCGTCGAGGCCCAGGACGCGGCGCCGCCGCGCGACGGCGGCTGAACGCCGCGCGGCGGCTCGTCAGGTGAACCCGCGCACCGGCAGCGCCGCGCTGCGCTGCAGCCAGTTGCGGGGCGAGTAGGCCGCCGTGCCGCAGGTGGCGTGCAGCGTGTAGGCCATGCGCGAGCGCGGGCTGCGGTTGGGGGCGCTGCAGTGCGGCAGCAGGCCGTGGAAGACGATCAGCGTGCCGGCCTCCACCGGCAGTGGCACGGCCTCGTCGAGGCCGGGCCAGGGCCGGGCAGAGAGCGGTTCCATGCGCAGGCGGCCGGCGTCGTTGACGTAGCGCTCGCGCAGCGTGCCGCGCTCGCCGCGGTGGCCGCCGGGCTCGGCCCACAGGCAGCCGTTGTCCAGCGTGGCGTCCTCGATGGCGAACCAGAAGGTCGTCACCGTGACGGGCTCGGTCTCGAAGAAGCTCGCGTCCTGGTGCCAGCCCACCTCGCCGCCGATCTCGGGCTGCTTGAAGATCACCATGCTCTGCCAGACCTGCGGTTGCACCAGCCCCAGGTCGGCCGCCAGGGCGGCCAGCGCCGGGCCCTTGCTGAAGGCGCTGAACACCGGGTCGAGGTCGTGCATGGCGTGGCCGATCTTGTTGATGCTGCGCGCCTTGGGCACCACGAGGCGGCCTTCGGTGTCGAGTGCCTCCTCCTCGAAGAAGCAGTGCATGGCCTCGGCGCTGGCCAGCAGCCGCTCGTCGGCCACGAGGCTGCGGTCGCGCGTCGAGAACCGGCTGGCGCCTTGCGCGGGGTCGAAGGCCTCCACCAGCTCGTGGGCGCGGCGGGCGAGGGCGGCGGTCTCATCCGGGCGCTTGAAGCCAGGCAGCACGAGGAAGCCCTGCTCGGCGTAGGAGGCGCGTTGGTCGGTGCTCAGCATCAGGGCTTGGTGTTGCGTGGCGGCATCAGCGGCATCGGCAGCGTGACGGCGCGCGGCGTGATTCATCAGCGGCGGCGGGCTGGGGCGGCATCATCCATGCTACTTCGGCAGGCTGGCCCTGCCGCCGCCCCCAACCCGCAACCCCCGGAGCCCTGCCATGCCCCAGACGAACGCCGTCCTGCACCCCATTGCCGCCGCCGTGATGCTGACCCTGCTCCACACCGGTGCATCCGCCCAGGTGCCGGCCGCCGAGGGCGGCCTGACGACCGTCACCGTCACGGCCGAGCGGCGGCTCGAGAACATCCGCGACGTGCCCAGCGCCGTGAGCTCTCTGCAGGGCGAGGCGCTGGAGGTGCTCAATTCCGGCGGCCAGGACATCCGGCAACTCGCCGGCCGCGTGCCCAGCCTGAACATCGAGAGCTCGTTCGGCCGCGCCTTCCCACGCTTCTACATCCGCGGCATCGGCAACACCGACTTCGACCTCAACGCCAGCCAGCCCGTTAGCCTGGTGTTCGACGACGTCGTGCAGGAGAACCCCATCCTCAAGGGCTTCCCGGTGTTCGACCTCGCCAGCATCGAGGTGCTCAACGGGCCGCGCGGCACGCTGTTCGGCCGCAACTCGCCGGCCGGCGTGGTGCGCTTCGAGTCGGCCAAGCCAGTTCGCAAGTTCGAGGCCTACGGCCTGGCGACGGTGGGCAGCGACCGCATGTTCAACCTCGAGGGCATGGTCAACGCGCCGCTGGGCGACGCAGCCGCGCTGCGCGTGAGCCTGCAGAGCCAGAACCGCGACGACTGGGTGCGCAACACCCGCGGCGCGCCCACGGCCGAGCTCGAGGGCTACAACGACAACGCCGCGCGGGTGCAGCTGCTCGTCGCGCCGATGAAGGACCTGAGCGTGCTGCTGAACGTCCATGCGCGCGACCTCAAGGGCTCGGCCCGGGTGTTCCGCGCCAACATCATCAAGCCCGGCACCAACGACCTGGTCGACGGCTTCGACCCGAAGAAGGTCAGCCAGGACGGCATCAACAGCCAGGACGTGCGCACCCTGGGCGGCAGCGTGCGCGTGCGCTGGGATCTGGGCGCCATGGCGCTGAGCTCCATCACCGGCTACGAGAGCGTGGAGTCGTTCTCGCGCGGCGACATCGACGGCGGCTTCGGCGCGGTGTTCCTGGGCGCGGGCAACTTCGGCCCCGGCTTCATCCCCTTCGACGCCGAGAGCGCCGACGGCCTGCCCAAGCACAGCCAGTTCACACAGGAATTCCGGCTCGAGAGCACGGGCAAGGGCGCGCTGCAGTGGATCGCGGGCCTGTACTACTTCGACGAGTCGCTCAACATCGACAGCTTCAACTACAGCAGCGTCGGCGGCAACACGCGCAACGGCTACGCCACGCAGCAGCAGGACAACCAGGCCTGGGCCGTCTACGGCACCGTCAAGCTCGACGTGAGCGACCGCGTCCAGCTGCGCGGCGGCCTTCGCTACACGAAGGACGAGAAGGACTTCGTCGCCGACCGCATCCAGGCGCCGCCCTTCAGCCCCACCTTCATCGGCCGCCGCACGGCCAACACCAGCGCGACCAACACGAGTGCGGATTTCTCGGCCAGCTATGCGCTCGGCAAGACGAGCAACGTCTACGCCCGCGTGGCCACGGGCTTCCGCGCGCCCAGCATCCAGGGCCGGCTGCTGTTCGGCGACACGCTGTCGGTGGCCAAGAGCGAGACGGTCACCAGCTACGAGGCCGGCTACAAGGCCGACCTGCTGAACCGCCGCGCCCGCGTGGCCTTCAACGTGTTCAGCTACGAGATCAAGAACCAGCAGCTCACTGCCGTGGGTGGCGCGGCCAATTTCAACCAGCTCGTCAACGCCGCCAAGACCACCGGCAACGGCGCCGAGTTCGACGTCAAGCTGCTGCCCACCGACCAGCTGCTGCTCAGCCTGAGCGGCAGCATCAACAACACGAAGATCAAGGACCCGAACCTGCGCGTCGATGCCTGCGGCAGCGGCTGCACGGTGCTCGACCCCATCGTCGTGCCGGCCAACCCGGGGGTGGGCAAGTTCGCGCCCACGGTGTCGATCAACGGCAACTCGCTGCCCCAGGCCCCCGAGACCACGCTGGCCTTCACGGCCCGCTACAGCGTGCCCGTGGCCGGCGGCGAGCTCTACGTGCTGACCGACTGGACGTACCGCAGCAAGATCAGCTTTTTCCTGTACGAGAGCGTGGAGTTCACCGGCAAGCCGCTCACCGAGGGCGGGCTGCGCGTGGGCTACGGCTTCGGCAACGGCAAGTACGAGGCGGCGGCGTTCGTGCGCAACATCGCCAACCAGGTCCGTGCCGTGGGCGGCATCGACTTCAACAACCTCACGGGCTTCATCAACGAGCCGCGCACCTTCGGCGTCAGCCTGAAGGCCAGCTTCTGATGGCGCGCCGGGCCCTCGTCGCCGGCGCGCTGGCGCTGGCGGCCGGTGTGGCGGCGGCACAGCCGGCGATCATCTTCGAGCTCGGCGGCAAGAACGACAAGAGCTTCGGCGAGGCCGCCTGGCGCGGCGCCGAGGCCAGGAAGAAGGAGACCGGCAAGCCCTACCTGGAGTTCGAGATCCAGAACGCGCCGCAGCGCGAGCAGGCGGCGCGGCGCTTCGCCGAGCGCGGGGCCAACCCCATCGTCGGCGTCGGCTTCCCACAGGCCAGCGCCATCGACAAGGTGGCGCGCGACTTCCCGAAGCTGCGCTTTGCCATCATCGACATGGTGGTCGACCTGCCCAACGTGCAGAGCTTCGTCTACCGCGAGCACGAGGGCTCGTTCCTGGTGGGCATGCTGGCGGCGATGGCCAGCAAGACCGGCACCGTGGGCTTCGTCGGCGGGCAGGACATCCCGCTGGTGCGCAAGGTGCTGTGCGGCTACGAGCAGGGCGCGCGCCACGCGCGGCCGGGTATCAAGCTCACGTCCGCCATGACCGGCACCACCAACGCCGCCTGGACCGATCCCGCGCGCGGCGCCGAGCTCGCCAAGGCGCAGATCGCACAGGGCGCCGACGTGCTGTTCGCCGCCGCCGGCACCACCGGCCTGGGCGTGCTGCAGGCGGCCAAGGACGGCGGCGTCTACGGCATCGGCGTCGACGTCAACCAGAACCACCTGCACCCGGGCACCATGCTCACCAGCATGCTCAAGCGCGTGGACCTGGCCGTGCTGCAGGCCTTCCGCGGCGTGCAGCCGGGCGTGACGGTGCTGGGCCTGAAGGAAGGCGCGCTGGACTACGCGCTGGACGAGCACAACGCCAGGCTCATCACCCCCGAGATGAGGCGCCGCGTCGACGCCGCCAAGGCCGACATCGTGGCCGGCCGGCTGAAGGTGATCGACTCCAGCGTCACCGGGCAGTGCCGCTGAGCGGGGCGTTGGAGGGCGGCGCCGTCGCGGGAACGATGTCGGCCGAGGCCCCGGCCACGGTGCTGCGCACGCTGGGCCGGCAGCCCTATGCGGACGTGCTCGAGGCCATGCGCGCGTTCACGGCCTCGCGCACCGAGGCCACGCCCGACGAGATCTGGCTCGTCGAGCACGATCCCGTGTTCACGCAGGGCCTGGCCGGGCAGGAAGGCCACCTGCTGGCGCCGGGCGACATCCCCGTGATGCGCACCGAGCGCGGCGGGCAGGTCACCTACCATGGCCCGGGTCAGGTGGTGGCCTACCCGCTGCTGGACCTTCGCCGGCGCGGCTACTTCGTCAAGGAGTACGTGTTCCGCATCGAGGCCGCGCTGCTGGACACGCTGGCCGATGCCGGCGTCACCGGCCACCGCGTGCGCGGCGCCCCGGGCATCTACGTGCGGCTGGCCGACCCCTTCGGCCACGCCGCGCTGCCCCCGGTGCCGCCCGGCGCCGACCCGATGCGGGGCCTGGGCAAGATCGCCGCGCTGGGCATCAAGGTCAGCCGGCACTGCACGTATCACGGCCTGGCGCTGAACGTGGCCATGGACCTGGAGCCCTTCGGCCGCATCAACCCCTGCGGCTACGCCGGCCTGCGCACGGTGGACCTGGCCACGCTGGGCGTGGCGGTTACCTGCGACGCGGTGGCGCCGGTGCTGGGCGCGCACCTGCTGCGGCGGCTGGCGCCCTGAACTGGGCCGGGCCGATGATCCCGCCGCGCCGGGCGGGCGGTGCTAGCCTCGTGTGATCCGAGTTGCGAGCCGCCGCCATGTTCCGACTGCTCCACGCCCTGGCCGCCTGCGCCGCCATGCTCCTGACGGGCTGCGCGGCGCTGGACCCGCACGAGATCCTCACGCGCC
>JBILSW010000104.1:0-7855 GCA_044371895.1 Rubrivivax sp. | reverse complement strand
GCGCGCTCAGGAAAGAGGTGCGGCCGCCGTTGATCATGTCCTCGTAGACCTTGGTCTCGCGGCGGCCGAGGGCGGCCGTGCGGGCCTTGGCCGGCGCGATGGCGGCCGAGACGGGCGCGGCACCGTCCAGGCGCTGCAGCCACAGCGGGTGGCCGCCAGCGTCGACGATGGCGATCGTCACCGCCCACCGGTTCTTCAGGGCCTCGGCCTCGGCGGCCTCGGCGATGGCCTTGACGTCGTCAAGGCAAAGCACGGGTTGCGTCTTCATGAGTGCGGAAGATAACCGCCCTTGAACCATGTCGCTGCCGTGACCAGGGATATTTCAGACCTCACGGCGCCATCTAGAATCGCGCGCACGTGGCCCCGGTGGTCACTTCATTCTCGGAGGTCGTCATCATGGAACAAAGCGTGCAGAGCTTCCCCGGTCTGGCCGGCGGCGGTGCGCTGGCGGCGCAGCGCAACCGCGTCCTGCGCAACACCTACTGGCTCTTGGCGCTGTCGATGGTGCCCACGGTGCTGGGTGCCTGGATCGGCATGAGCATCGGCATCAACAAGATCCTCACGCCCGGCATCGGCCTGATCGTCTTCCTCGTTGGCGCGTTCGGCTTCATGTTTGCGATCGAGAAGTTCAAGAACTCCGCGGCAGGCGTGCCCATCCTGCTGGCCTTCACCTTCTTCATGGGCGTGATGCTGTCGCGCATGTTGGCCGTGGTGCTGGGGATGGGCAACGGCGCCAGCCTGGTGATGATGGCCTTCGCCGGCACCGGCGCCATCTTCCTGGGCATGGCCACGCTGTCCAGCGTCGTCAAGCGCGACCTGTCGAACATGGCCAAGTTCATGTTCATCGGCGTCATCCTGCTGCTGTTGGCAGGCATTGCGAACTTCTTCATCCAGAGCAGCGCGCTGATGATCACGCTGGCCGTGCTGGCGATCGGCATCTTCTCCTTCTTCATCCTCTACGACCTCAAGCGCGTGCAGGACGGCGAGGAGACGAACTACATCACCGCCACGCTGGGCGTCTATCTGAGCGTCTACAACGTGTTCCAGAGCCTGCTGGCGCTGTTCGGCATCGCCGGCGGCAGCAACGACTGATCACCTCCGCCAGCGGGTTCCGAAAGGGGCTCCTCGGAGCCCCTTTTTCATGGACGGTCGAAGACCGCTAGGCTTTCCACGTGCGCGGTGTGCGGGAACATGTTCACGACGCCGGCCGCCGTGCAGCGGTAGCCGCCCTGGTGCACCAGCAAGCCAGCGTCGCGCGCCAGCGTGGCGGGGTTGCAGCTGACGTAGACGATGCGCCCCGGCAGAGTGGCCCCGCCGGCCGCGTGAACGTCGGCCACGGCCTTGGCTAGCGCGAATGCGCCCTCGCGCGGCGGGTCCACCAGCCAGCGATCGGCGGTGCCGTGGCGTGCCAGGTCGGCGGGCCCGATCTCGAACAGGTTCTGCGCCTCGAAACGCGTGTTCGCCCCCAGGCCGTTGGCGCGGGCGTTGTCGCGGGCGCGCTGCACCAGGGCCTCGCTGCCCTCGATGCCCAGCACCTCGAGCGCCCGCGTCGCCAGCGGCAACGTGAAGTTGCCCAGGCCGCAGAACCAGTCGATGACGCGGTGGCCCGGCTCCACGCCCAGCAGCCGCACCGCCCGCTGCACCAGCACGCGGTTGATCTGCGGGTTGACCTGCGTGAAGTCGGTGGGCTTGAAGGGCATGGTCACGCCGAACTCGGGCAGGCCGTAGGCCAGCAACGGGCCGCCCTCGTCGAGCCGGTGCACGGTGTCGGGCCCGCCCGGCTGCAGCCACCACTGCACGCCGTGCGCGCGGCCGAAGGCGCGCAGTCGATCCGCGTCCGCCGGCGACAGCGGCTCCAGGTGGCGCAGCACCAGCGCGACGACGTCGTCACCCGCGGCGAGCTCGATCTGCGGCAGCCGGTCGCGCTGGTCCATGCCGCCGATCAGCTCGCGCAGCGGCATCAGCATCGCGCCGACCGCCGCATGCAGCACCGGGCACACCTGCATATCGGCCACGTAGCGGCTCTTGCGTTCGTGGAAGCCGATCAGCACCGTGTTCTTCTTGGCCACGTGCCGCACCGACAGCCGGGCGCGGAAGCGGTAGCCCCAGGCCGGGCCGTGCAGCGAGCGCAGCAGCCGCTCGGGCCGCACCTTGCCGAGATGCTGCAGGTTGTCCTCAAGCACCCTGGCCTTCACCGCCACCTGGGCGGCAGGGTGCAGGTGCTGCATCTTGCAGCCGCCGCAGGCCCCGGCGTGCAGGCCGAAGTGCGGGCAGGCGGGCTTCACGCGCTGCGCGCTCTCTCGGGCCAGCGCCGACATCGGGCCCTGCTCCCAGGCGTTCTTGCGGCGCGAGACCTGCACCTGCACGCGCTCGCCGGGCAGCGCGCCCTCGACGAACACCACCTTGCCGTCGACGCGGCGCGCCACGCCCTGGGCCTCGAGATCGAGCGACTCGACCTCCAGCCAATCGTGTCCGTCGGCCACGGGTGCTAGCGCGGCGGCAGCAGCCGCGCCGGATCGACCGGCTTGCCCTGGCGGCGGATCTCGAAGTGCAGCTGCACGCGCTCGGCGTCGGTGCTTCCCATCTCGGCGATGCGCTGGCCGCGCCGCACGATCTGGTCTTCCTTCACCAGCAGCGCCTGGTTGTGACCGTAGGCGCTGAGGAAAAGGTTGTTGTGCTTGACGATGACGAGGTTGCCGTAGCCGCGCAGGCCCGAGCCGGCGTACACCACGCGGCCGTCGGCGGCGGCGAGCACCGGATCGCCGGCCTTGCCGGTGATAGCCAGGCCCTTGGTCTTGTTGTCCTCGAACGGCGTCGCCACCGGGCCCGCAGCCGGCCACGACCACACGACGCCGTCCTCACCTTCGCTGGCGTGCGCCGCCGGCGGCGTGGCCGCGGGTGCGCCGGCAGCAACCGGCGCGGTCGCCGGGCCGTTGCCCACCGGCACCGGGCCGGGTGCTGCCAGCGGGCGCGTGTCGACACGGCCCGCCGGCGCGATGGGGCGCGCCACGGCAGCCGCGGCAGCCGCGGCCTCGGCCACGGCCAAGGGGGGCACGACGCGCAGCACCTGACCGACCTCGATGAGGTTCGGGTTCTCCAACCCGTTCCAGCGCGCGATGTCGCGGTAGCTCTGGCCGCTCTCCAGGCCGATGGCGTAGAGCGTGTCGCCCCGCTTGACGGTGTAGTAGCCCGGCTTGCCGGCGTTCTCGGCTCCCGGGGGCAGGCGCGTGGGCTCGGGCGCGGGCAACGCGGCCGGGGGCGGCGACGGGGCCACGGCACCCGGCGAGGGCGCCGCGCCGGGCAGGCGCGGGGCGGGCACGACGCGGACACTGCCGCTGCGGTCTTCAACCGGGGCCCGATGGTCGGGGTTAGCACAGCCGGCGGACAGTGCCACCGCCGCTGTGACCAGGGTCCAGGCCGATGCACGCTTGAAGAGGAATTGGTATCGACCGCTCATGCCGTGCCGGATTTTAGGGGGACGAACTGCACCGCCTCGAGCTCCTGCGAGACCAGGCCGCTAGGCGTGTGGTCCACCACCACGAGGCGCTGGCCCGCCGCACGCTGCACCGGCGCCACCAGCCGCCCGCCCGGGGCCAGTTGCGCCAGCCAAGCGGCCGGCAACTGCTCGCCGCCCGCCGCGGCGATGATGCTGTCGTAGGGCGCGCGTGGCGCGTGGCCCAGCATGCCGTCGCCGAAGACCAGGCGCAGATCGCTGCCACGACGAAGGCCGGCCAGGTGGCCGGCGGCCTTGTCGTGCAGCGGCTGCAGCCGCTCGATGCTCACTACGCTGCGCGCCAGCGCCATCAGCAGCGCCGCCTGGTAGCCGCAGCCGGTGCCGATCTCGAGCACGCGGCCCAGGTGGCCGCGCTCGCGCGCCGAGGCGCCGTCGAACAGCAGCGCGAGCATCCAGCCCACCACCGACGGCTTGCTGATGGTCTGCCCCAGGCCGATGGGCAGGCTGGTGTCTTCGTAGGCCTGCGGCACCAGGGCGCTGTCGACGAAGCGGTGGCGCTCCACGGTGGCCAGTGCCTGCAGCGCCGGCTCGCAGCGCAGGCCGCCGGCCCGCAGCCGGCCCACCATGTGCGCGCGCACGGCGGCCGAGTCCAGCCCCAGCCCGCTGGGTATGGCCTGCCGGGCCTGCTCGGCGGCGGCCTGCTGCAGCGGGCGCTGGGGGCGCAGAAGCGCATCGTCACCCGGCCGCGGTGCGGGGCCACGGCCCTGCACGCGGTCCAGTCCCAGCGGGAAGCGCGGCGACGCCGGCTTGCTCACGCGCGCGCCAGGCGGCTGGCCCAGACGGCCCGCCCGGCATGGTCGGTCAGGTCCACCTGCAGCGGCGTGATCGACACGCAGCCCTGGGCCACGGCGTGAAAGTCGGTGCCCTCGCCAGCCTCGCGCGCATCGCCGGCCGGGCCGATCCAGTAGATGGGCTCTCCGCGCGGATTGGTCTGCCGGACCACGGGCTCGCTGGAATGCCGACGCCCCAGCCGCGTGACCACGCGCGGCCGCGCGGCCACGTCGGCCCGGTTGGGAAAGTTCACGTTCAGAAGGAAAGGCCCGCGCTGCAGCACGCCGCCTGCGATGACCTCGTCGACGATGGCCCGCGCCGCGGCCGCTGCGGCGTCGAGGTTGGCCCAGCCCTTCTCGGCCTGCGAGAACGCGATCGCCGGCACGCCGAACAGGAAGCCCTCCATGGCCGCGGCCACGGTGCCGGAGTACAGCGTGTCGTCGCCCATGTTGGCGCCGTTGTTGATGCCCGACAAAACGAGGTCGGGCTTGGCGCCAAGCACGCCCGTGAGCGCCACGTGCACGCAGTCCGACGGCGTGCCGTTGACGACGTTGAAGCCCTGTACCCCCTCGACCTTGGCCTGGAAGATGGACAGCGGCCGCGTCAGCGTCAGCGCGTTGCTGGTGCCGCTGGCGTTCTGCTCGGGGGCGTAGACGTCAATGTGGCCCAGGCCGTCGCAGGCCCGCACGAGTGCGGCGATGCCGGGGGCGAGATAACCGTCGTCGTTGGCAATGAGGATGCGCATCGGCGGATTCTAGGCAGCGACCCGGCGCCTGCCGTTTCCGGGCAGACTGAGGCCAGGGGGGACGCAGAACGTGGCCAAGGTGCATCCGAGCATGCCGTCCGGCACGGCTCTGTCCGCGGGCGAGGCAGCGGAGCGGGATGTCGTTAGTCGCCTGGCGTCGGGGCTGCCCGACGCCTTCGCCGTCTTCCACAGCGTCGAGTGGAGCAGTGGTTCGGCCGACACCGAGCGGCACGGCGAGGTCGACGTGATCGTCGTCAACCAGGCTGGCGATCTGCTCCTGCTGGAAGTGAAGTCAGGCGGCGTCGAGTTCCGGCCGGACGGCATCTTCAAGCGTTATGGCCGCCAGACCAAGGACGTGACCGCGCAGGTGCGGATGCAGTACGCCGGCCTGCGCTCCCGCCTGCAGCAGGCCGGCCTTCCGGTGCGACTGCGCCATATGCTGGTGCTGCCGGACCTGCAGGTGCAGTCGCAGACGGTGCAGTGGCCGCGCGAGCGGATCGTCGACTGCGACGACCTCGAGGCCCTCGTGCCAAGGGTGATTGAGCAGCTCGGGCCCGGGACCCTCGACGACGCCATCCGGTCGCGGGTCATGGCATTTCTTGAGAACCAGTTCCGGGTGGCGCCCGACGTCTCGGCGATGTCGGGCCGCCTGCAGGAGGCGTCGACCCGGCTGTCCGCGGGACTGGCGACCTGGGTGCCCCGGCTGTCGGTGCCCTCCGGTCTGATCAGGGTCGTCGGAACGGCGGGATCGGGCAAGACACAGCTGGCGCTGCGGCTGCTGCGCGACGCGGACGCGGCCGGCCAGCGGGCCAGCTACCTCTGCTTCAACCGCGCGCTGGCCGATCACATCGCCCGGGTTGCTCCGGTGCGGGTGCTGGCCGAGACCTTCCATGAGCAGGCGCTGCGGGTATGCCGGCGCAGCGGGATGGCGGTCGACTTCGCCTCGCCGGGCGTGTTCGACCGCCTGGCACAGGAGTGCATCGCGGCGCTTCGGGACGCGGAGCCTGACCTCGACCTGATGGTGCTCGACGAAGGCCAGGACATGCAGCCCGAGTGGGTGGAGGCCCTGCTGGGCCGCCTGCGCCCGAACGGCCGCGCCGTGCTGATGGAGGACCCGAACCAGCAGCTCTACGATGACCGGGTCTCGTTCGATCTGCCCGAGGCGGTCACGGTCACGTCGCTGGAGAACTTCCGCACCCCGCGGGCCCACGTGAGGCTGATCAACCTGCTGGGGCTTTGCGACGGGGTCCTCGAGCCGCGGTCACCGTGCGAGGGCGAGGCGCCGGATCCCATCGTCTACCGCGACGAAGCCGACTGCTCCCTTGCGACGCAGTCGGCCGTGGAACGGTGCCTCGGCCGGGGATTCACGATCGATCACGTCGCGGTCGTCAGCCTGCGAGGCCGAGAACGCTCGACGCTGCAGCGGGCCGACCGGCTGGGGCCCTGGCCCGTGCAGCGGTTCGCCGGCATCTACGACGAGGGCGGCGGCGCTGTCTGGACCCGGGGCGAACTGCTCGTCGAGTCCGTCCGGCGATTCAAGGGGCAGGCAGCGCCCGCCGTCGTGCTCACCGAGTGCGAATTCGAGGAACTCTCACCCTTGACCCGCCGGCTGCTCTTCGTCGGCCTGACCCGCGCGCGCCTGCACCTGGAATGGGTGCTCAGCGAGCGCGCCGCGGACGTTATCGCGCGACGGCTCCAGGCCGGCCAACCGTAGCCGGGGCCGCCCAGAAGGACGAAGGGCCTGACCGAAGCCAAGCCCTTGTCGTTGCTGCAGTTTTTGGTGCCGGTGAAGAGAGTCGAACTCCCGACCTTCGCATTACGAATGCGCTGCTCTACCAACTGAGCTACACCGGCGAAAGCCCGCGATTATAGAACACGCGCCAGGCCGGCTCAGCGCGCGTACAGCCGGCGCACCAGGCCCAACAGCCAGCCGGGCAGCCGTTCCTGCCAGATCTGCACCGCCAGCCAGGCCGAGAAGCGCCGCACGGCCGGGTCCTGGCCGGCCAGCGCGCGGGCTTGCGACAGCCCCTCGCGCGCGGCGGCGCGGTCGGCCCGCCACACCAGCGCCAGCCAGGCGCGCAGCAGAGTCCGGTAGGGCTTGGTCCAGGGTTCGAGTGGCTGGCGCTCCAGCTGCTGCAGCGCCTCGCGCACCACCGCGCGCTCGCCGCGCGTGGCTGCGGCCAGACGGCCTGCGCCACGCACAGGTTGGTCAGCACCCAGGCCGGTGTCGACGGGCGCTCGCGCCAGTCGGCCAGCCAGTCGATCACGTCGCCCGCCGTGCCCAGCTGAAGCCGGGCCCAGGCAGCGTCGCCCCACAGGCCGTCGTCGGCGCGGTAGCGCTCGCGCCAGGTGGCGAGCACGCTGCGCAGGTTGCCGGCGTCGCGCACGGACGGTGCGCAGCAGCAGCGTGTCGCCTTCACGGTCTGCGCCCAGGTGGCGCAGCGCCCGAACGGCCTACAGCCGGTGGACGGCTCTCTCGCTGGCCACGAGGCGGTCGACGTGCGGGTGCACGCGCAGGTACAGGCCCTGGTCCAGCCAGTGCTCCAGGGTCGCGGTGTTGGGCAGCGGGGCGCCGGGTTCAGCCACCGTGATCGTCATTCGGCCATTGTTGGGGAATCGCTGCGGCCCGCCCTCCCCGCGGGCTCCCCCAGGTGGGCGGGCCGCTTCGCCGGCCGCAAGCAGCTTTAGGGTGGCTCACACCATGAGCCACTGACCCACCACACTGCACTCCATCGGGCCCGCACCCGGCGGGCCCGCCGAACCACCAGGAGCGAGCCATGCTGCAGACCCCGATCCGTTTCGACACCGCCGCCGCCCCCGCGGGC
>JBILSW010000103.1:0-7931 GCA_044371895.1 Rubrivivax sp. | reverse complement strand
CCGCGTGGGGGCCCTGGCCCACGACGTCCGCCGCCCACGCGCCCAGGGGCGGCCAGGCCCCTGCGTGTCGATCGGTGCCCACCAGCGCCGCTGGCATCAAGGCCGACCACGCCGTCATGACGCCCCCCGTTGCCACAGCGGCGGCTGCGCGCTGGCAGCCCAGGCCGTGAGGGGCGCGAAGCGCTGCCCGTCCCACTCGCCCGCCAGGTGCAGCGGCCGGCCACCACCACGGGCCTGCAGGGCCCAGGCGTCGGCGGGGTCGATGGCCAGGTCCAGCGCACGCCCGCCGGCCACGGCCTGCCAGGCATCCCCGCGGACCAGCACCGCGTCGCGCCACACGATCGGGTGCAAGGGCACGAAGGGGTTCGCCGCCACGCGCTGGGCCAGCCGTTGCCACTCGTCGAACCCGTCGGGCAGGCTGGCGATGTCCACCACGGTGGCCGCATCGCACACGGCCCGCAGGGGTGCCGCGGAGGGGTAGAAGACCAGGGACGCCTCAACGGTGACGCCCGGTACCCAGCTCTGCTCGAAACCCTTGCCGGCAAACGCGTGATCCAGCAGCAGTGCGCGTTGCCCGCTGCGCTGGCCATGCAGCCACACGCGCCGCTCCGTGAGCCTGGGCTCGCGCTCGTCCAGCGCCACGGCCAGCACGCACCAGTGGTCGGAGACCGGCGTGCCACGAGCCAGCACGTCGGCGCGTTCGTGCGGCCAGCCCAGCAGCGTGCGCAGGTCGGCCTGTTCCGGCGCCGGCAGCGTGTGGCGGCGGGCCAGGCCATCACAAGCCAGCTGCAGCAGGGCCAGGCGGGCCAGCGTGCGCTCGGGCGCATCGGCAACCCGCGCGGCCGCTTCACGCACGCGTTGGGCCAGGCCCGGCGCCTGGGCATCGACGAGCCGCGCCGCCATCGTCTGCCAGCTTGCGACGGCGGCCGGGCTGAGGGCGCCCAGGCCTTGCGCCAGCAGGTCCGACAGCCAGCGCGACAGGTCTGCGGCGGCCACTTCGATGCGCTGCCAGCGCTGGGCTTCACGCTGTGCCGCCGCTGCCGGATCCACGGTAGCCTGAGGCCCTGCGGCTGCTCCGGCATCCTGCTTCTGCGCCTTCTCTGCACGGGTGGCGAGCCACTCGCTGACCCATGTGGGCGGCGGCCCCGACTGGAAGGCCGTGTTGTCTTGGACTCGCATCAACAACAAGGCCAGGCCGTGCTTGCAGGGGAACTTGCGGCTGGGGCAGCTGCAGCGGAACGCGGGGCCGGCGAGGTCGACCTGCGTCTGGTAGGGCTTGCTCCCGCTGCCCTGGCACTCGCCCCAGACGGCGCGGTCATCGGCGCCGCGCAGCGGCCACTGGGCCGGCGCGAGCAGGCCCTGCGCCGCCTTGGCCGACGTTGCATCTGGTGCCAGTGCGAGAACCGCTTCGGTGGTCAGCATCGTGGGCCGGCCTTCACTCCCTGTGACGTAGTCTACGGGGGAGCAGGGCACGGGCGGCCTGCAAGACCGTTGGCCTGTGCCCGGGTCGTGACCTGAAGCTGAACCTGGCCTGGTAGCGCTCTTGATGGGTGTGGGCAGGGACCGGTTCAGACTGCGAGCTGTCGGGCAAGACGAAACGGTGTATGACCGCTGAAGGCGAAACCGGACACCAGCCCTGCACGCTGGCAACGTACCCCCCGGATTGAGCGGGGCTTTGCTGCAGCGGCGTCAACTGCAGCCGCGCGCCGCCTGGCTCAGGGCCGTTCTCCTTTCGTTCGTGGAACCCGCGTGCTAGTCTTGATTTCGTCACGAAATCATGCGAACCGAACCCAGCAAGCCCCGCCATGGCGGCACCCGACAGGGTGCCGGGCGCAAGGCTGCCTACGGCGAACCCACGAAGACGGTCCGCGTGCCGCAAAGCCTCGTTCCCCTGGTGCTGGGCCTTCTCGATGAGCGCAAGCGCTCGCCGGCTTCATCCGACGATACGCTACCCTTGAAGCCGATAGCCACCATCCGCACCGTCACGACCATCCCGACTCTCGGTCGCCACGTTCGCGCCGGCAAACCCACTTCAGGCGACGACTACCCGGAAGACGCTGTCGATCTCGGTCGGCATCTGGTGCGCGACCCGAGCAGCACCTTCGTCATGAAGGTGGCCGGCTGGTCGATGCGCGATGCAGGCATCGCCGACGGGGACGAACTGGTCGTCGACACCGGCCTTGCCGCCGACGAGGGGCGCATCGTCGTTGCCGACATCGACGGCGAGCTGACCGTCAAACGCCTGAAGAGCACTGACACAGGGTGGTTGCTGCAGGCCAGCAACCCCGACTTCGCCGACATCCCCGTCGGCGACCGGAACGAGCTGCACATCTGGGGCGTCGTCACGCGCGTGCTGCACGCCGTCTAGACGCCTGCACCGAATCGAAGAACCAGGAGAACCTTATGTCACAAGCCAGCCGGATCGAATGGACCGAGGCGACTTGGAACCCAACCGTGGGCTGCACCAAGATTTCGCCGGGGTGCAAGCACTGCTACGCGGAGAGCATGGCCAAGCGTTTGCAGGCCATGGGCACGCCCGGCTACGAGAACGGCTTCAAGCTCACCATCCTTCCCGAGCGCCTGGCGGAGCCCCTCGCGCGGAAGAAGCCGACGGTGTACTTCGTCAACTCGATGTCCGACCTCTTCCACAAAGGTGTGGACGACGCCTATATCGCACAGGTCTTCGACGTGATCCGTCGTTGCCCGCAGCACACCTTCCAGGTGCTGACCAAGCGAGCGGATCGCCTGGCCTCCTTCTTCCGCAACCGCGACGTGCCGGACAACGCCTGGCTCGGGGTGTCCGTCGAGGACAAGCGCTATGGCGTGCCGCGCATCGAAGGGTTGCGCAAGGTCGATGCGCGCATCCGCTTCCTCTCGGTGGAGCCGCTCCTCGAAGACGTTGGCGATCTCGACCTGAGCGGCATCCACTGGGTGATCGTCGGCGGGGAGTCCGGTCCCAAGGCACGGCCGATGCAACTCGATTGGGTCGAGAATGTCCGGCAACAATGTGAAGACCAGGGAGTGCAGTTCTTCTTCAAGCAGTGGGGAGGCTGGGGAGCCGACGGCAAACGCCGCTCCAAGAAGGCCAACGGCCGGCTGCTCGGGGGCAGGACCTGGGACGACATGCCCGCACTGTCCGCCCACGTCTGAAGGACCGCATGACGCTGAAGCAATACAACTGGAAGAGCGGTCCGGACCTGATCCAGCAGCACAGCGTCGCCAAGCACCGCATCCTTCAGGCGTATCTCGCCGCCTACTTCCGCACCCTCGTCAGCTCGCCGAACCAGGATGTCCTGAGGCTGACCCTCGTCGACGGGTTTGCCGGCGGCGGTCTGTACGTTCACAACGAAACGCGCGAGACGGTCAAGGGCTCACCGTTCATCTTCCTCGAAGCCACGCGCGAAGCCGACTTCCTGATCAACAAAGACCGCCGCAAACCGGTGCAGCTTCAGGTCGACTACTTCTTCACCGAGGCCGACCGGCACGCCTACCTGCACCTCGACAAGGTGCTTCGTGAGGCAGGCTACGGCGACCGCATCGGCAACGGCATCTACATCGATCACGCCCGCTTCCAGGACAAGGCCGACGCGATCATCGAGTTCATCAAGAAGAAGAGCCCGAAGAACGGCCGCTCGATCTTCGCCCTCGACCAGTACGGC
This sequence comes from Rubrivivax sp., assembly GCA_044371895.1. Classification (GTDB taxonomy): domain Bacteria; phylum Pseudomonadota; class Gammaproteobacteria; order Burkholderiales; family Burkholderiaceae_C; genus Rubrivivax. The sequence continues at coordinate 4,272 of JBILSW010000103.1, read as the reverse complement.
TACAAGGAAGTTCCGACGCAGCTGCTGCGCAAGATTTTTGAGGCGCTGCCGAGCGCCGAGGTGATCCTGACCTTCGGGGTTGATTCGTTCATGAACTTCGCGAACGACGGGGAACAGGTCAAGGGCCTGCTCGACGGGCTCGGCATTCCCGACATCTTCGGCGGTAGGTCGGTCGAGGAGATCAAGTCCTCAGATCGCGATTGGCGCCTCTTCCTGCAAAGCACGCTGTACAGGCGCCTTGTCGAGAACTGCGGTGCCCGCCACTTCACCCCGTTCTTCATCCGCAATCGCGGTGGGCATGGCGACTACTGGCTTATCCACATGTCGCAGCACCACCGTGCGCGCGACGTGATGACGGAAGTTCACTGGGCCAACAACAACTACTTCATCCACTACGGCGGGGCCGGCCTCGACATGTTCCAGATGGTCGGCTACGACCCCGTGCATGACGCGAAGTACCGCCAGCAGGAGGCGTTGGGGTTCGAGTTCGATGATGTGGCCCGCCGAGCAAGCATCGCTGCGCTGAGCGAGCACATCCCGAGACGGGTGTACGCCGACGACACTGGCATCAGCTTCGGTGAACTGTTCGCCACGACGTGCAACAGCTCGCCGGCTTCGGCGACGCTCTACCGGGAATCCGTTGGGCAACTACTGGAGAACGGGATCGTGGAGGTTGTCGGGGTCGACGGAGCCAGGCGTCGGGCCGTCGGTCAAATAAAAACATCCGACCAGATCACTCCACCGCGCCAACGACCTCTCTTCGCGCTTGGCTAGCCAAGACTGAAGAGCAGGCGCGGGGGTTCCGTTGGCTCAATGCGCTCGGAAGCCCACGTCGCAGAACCATGCACTGTCGGCGAAGGCCTCGAACGCGGCAGTCCGCCAGCCGTTCAACCTCGCCCTTCGGCAACTGGCCGAGCGCTCGCGCAACTCGGTCTCTACCAATGCCGCGCCGCCGGCCGCGTGGATCGTTTCCAGCTGCCCACGAATGTTCAGCAACTCATCGGCGCCCTCTGCAGAGTACAGCGTACCGAGTCCCAAGGTCCGGAAGTGCAGGGCGACACGATCCGCGAGAACTGCACTCCAGTTCGCCGGCGGTTGAACTCGAAATCGCAAGGCAGCCGGCGTGCCCACCACCACTTCTGCAACGAGCCATCGATCGCCCTCAATGTTGTCGTAGTAGGGATGGAGCGTCTCATGGTTCGCTGAGGTCGGCAGCGCCGCCAACTTTGCCTTATTGCAGTCGCCACAGGCCGGCACCAAGTTCAATGGAACAACCGCAAGGACCGGGTAGTGGGCCTTCGGAAGATGATGGTCGAGCGTCGAAACCGTACGGTGGCCACAAAGAGGGCACTTTCCATTGGGCGCCGAGTTGAAGAGTTCGTCGTACGCGTCTCGACCGGGCGCGGCCTTCTTCGCCATGCGTTGCGTGTAGACCGCCTCCATCTCGGCGGTGGATATGACCCCACCAATCACTGCTTGCCGCGCGAACTGGTGTAGCCGAGTCTGGGCTGCGAGCCTATCGAAATCTGCTGAAGCCGCGACAACCAGATGTTCGATTGACCCCATCCTGAGCTTCAAGTTCGGATCGCGAATCCTGCCGATACAAGTCGCAAAAACGTCCCCTGGCAACAGGACCGGTGCATCCAACTTGATCATTGGCGTGCGCCTCGGTTCGCGATCAATGCTCTGATCAGCGCACGTGCTTCACCGCCAAGCTCCGTGTCGAACTTCGCGACGACTTGCTCGAAGTTATCGACGTCCCCGACCGCCTCTCTCAGCAGTTGATGGAACCCCGCATGGGTAACCTCTAGTCCAAATATCTCCCGCGTCAGGACGCCAACGTTCTCGCCGAACGTTTCGATCTCCGGTCGTTCTGCATACACGACTCGGCCGCTTCTGCGAACCTTCCATGCACATCGTTTTGGAACCTCCTGAAGGACAACTGGTGAATGGGTCGCGATAATTGCCACCCCGTTCCGGTTCACAAGCAGGTCAGACAGCGCGCGCACAAACGCCGACAACAAAGGGGGATGAAGGTGTGCCTCAGGTTCATCGAGAAGGACCAGCGTGCGCTCCTCGACTGTTTCCACGAGCCTGGTGATCGTCAGCAGGACGATCTTGTGCCCTGAACTAAGATCGCCGAAGAGCTTGCGCGCCTTCGTCTTGATCTCGTCGTCTTCGAGATCGGGGTCAGCGAGAGAAGCAACGTCCGCAGACTTAAAAATCGGGTCGGCTTCCAGCATCTGAAGGGCCCGACGCCATCGAACGTGTCTGGCACCTTGGCTGCACACGAGCACACTCGCCCCGAACTCAGTGGAAAGTCTGTCTGGTGACTTCGGCGCCAGTGGCCTTCCCTCAGCCGATGAGCCACTGCGCTTCAAACCCACGTATGCGCACGGAAGTCCCTCTGATCTGTCCCGACGGTTCGGAAGCGGCTCGAAAGGATCGAACGCGCTGAACGTGACAGACACGAGGTTCGCGAACAGGTCGGCGTCGTCTTCGCCCCCAGAGCCCATGAACGCACCTACCGCACCGGTGTCGGGACGCTTGTCGACGAGAGACCGCGACATGTTATTCAGCAGGTGTGTCTTGCCAACGCCGTTGCGCCCAATCAGGACATGAATGTTTGTCGGTGGCATCGACTCCGGCTCGACAACGAATGAGAGTTCGATCGGGTTGGTACGCCCTCTACCTGCCTGCGGTCCCGTGTACGAGAACTCGTACTTCGACAGCCTCGCGCCGCCACGCGCCAGGCGGGCGAATTGCCCCTGCACTGTTGACCTGGTCACCGATCGCAGCAGCGACACGCCGGTCACCTTCTCGTTCAAGGCACGCACGAAGCGATCTTGATCAAGGGCCGCATCGCAAAGGCCGCGAAGAATCTCGTCGCGAAACTCCGGCCCGAGTTCATTGAGCGTCTCGTAGTAGCTGTCGTCCTGACCCAACGAAAAGAACTCTTCGCTCAGCGCATCAAAGGTCTCGGGAAGATTCGGCCGGCGCTGCTTGTCGGCCATGCCGATCTGACCGATCTTGACCCCGCCCGCACGGTGCTCGCCCCCATCGGCGTCGAAAACGACGAGCGAGTACAAGGTACTGAACGTAAACCAGTCATCCCAGTTGTCCGTCAACAAGAACGCCTGTGCTTTCGCGCCTTGCGGCACGCGCCTTCCGTTCGGCAGCACGGTGAAGAGCTTTGGCATCTCTGCAGTCATCCTCTCTCGATCTTGGTTGTCCAGACGCGCGAAGCGCGGTTCGATTCTTTCGTCAACGCATCCGTGAACCTACGCAAGCTTGAGCCTTTCGCCGGTCTTCTCGAAATGAAGCGGCTTCGATCTCCGGCGGGTGGCGTCTGCATCCAGATTGATTACTTCGCCCGATTTCACAAGCCTTACGAGCGATGCCTGCAACTCCCCGGGGAACCAGTCCGTCGACTCCAGGATGTCCGCGAACGCGGCCGTATCGATCCTGCGTTCGCCTGCTGCCAGGTATCGACGCCAGAAAAGGTCAACATCGCCTGGGCTGCTGCGACCTTCGCCAGGTTCGGAAGCCGCGCCTTCTCCTGAGAATAGGTCTCCCATTCCCGACAATCGCTCCTTCTCTTCCAGTCGAGTTGCGACGCGCACCCTTGCTTGCACGATGTCGACCTTCTCGGAAATCTCCATGAACTCGACAATGCCGGTGTGGTGGCTGGTCAGGTAGACCAGGTGGTACTTGGTCCGCTCTTGCGAAGGGTGCATGACCCCTACATACGCGGTGCGCGCTCGGTACTTACCACGACCTGACGGAACGCAAGACTTGAGGCCGTCACGATAGGCACCCAGAAGGGATGCCTCCCGCTCTTTCGGTGACATCCCCCTCACATCGACTGACCGGCGCAGCAGCTGACGCATTTCGCCATCGAACGCTGGGATCGACATCGTGCGATTGATGAAGTCGTAGATGAAGTTGATCAGGAATTCAGACCGAGGTCGCTTCAGCAGCGGCTCCATCACATCGATCACGATCGGCTGCCATCCCTTCGGGTCCACGAAGAAGAAGGTGAAGGCTGAACTGCCGCACCAGCGCAGAATTTCCGCCCGAAGGTCCACAAAGTCACCGTGCCGACAGTCATGCTCGACCTCGGAGGTTGCGCGCTCGGCAAGAAAGGTCGACAGCTTGTTGTAGGCCTTGCTGTCCTTCTCGATGTAGAGCGCTCGCATCCTCGCATCAACGCCAAGTTTGGCTAGTTCTGCCTTGCACGCCGCCAGGGTTTGAAGGGAAAGCGCAACTGAT
>JBILSW010000102.1:0-7940 GCA_044371895.1 Rubrivivax sp. | reverse complement strand
GTAGTTCACGTGCGTCAGCATCAGCACGGCGCAGCGTGCGTCCAGCGCCGCGGCCAGGCCCTCGGGCTCCACCAGCACGAGCTCGCAGCCGTGCTGCGCCGCGAGGCTCTCGGCGATGTACAGGTCAGTGGGGAAGTTGCTGCGCTCGCTGACGATGGTGCGGCGCGCGGGTGCGTCGTCGCGGGCGTCCTCCCGCACGATCGCCAGCGCCGCTGCCAGCACCTTGAACAGGTTGACGCTGGTGGAGTCCGCCACCACCAGCTCGCCCGCGCCGGCCCCGACTAGCCGCGCGATCTTGTCGCCCACGCGGGCCGGCAGGTCCATCCAGCCGGCGCTGTTCCAGCTGCGGATCAGGCCCTCGCCCCACTCCTGCGCCACCACCTGCTGCACCCGCGCCGCGGTGGCGCGCGGCAGCACGCCCAGCGAGTTGCCGTCGAGGTAGATCAGCCCCTGGGGGATGTGGAACAGCTCGCGCAGCGGCGCCAGCGGGTCGGCGGCGTCCAGCGCCAGGGCGTCTTGTCGGTTCATGGCAGCTCGCGCAGCACGGCGCGCACCGGCGAGGCGCAGGCCGTGGTGAGTTTCAGGGGCAGGGCGATCAGCTCGTAGTCGCCCTCGGGCACGTCGTCGAGCAGCAGGTTCTCCAGCACCCGCAGGCCGCGGCGGCGCAGCACCTGGTGCGCCTCGAGCGCCTTGCTGTCGGCGGGGTCGACGCTGGCGCTGTCGATGCCCACCAGCCGCACGCCGGCGTCGGCGAGCTGCTCGAGAGTCTCGGGCGCGAAGGCGGGCAGGGCCTCGTCGAAGTGCCGCTGCGGCATGCGCTCGTAGGTGCGCACCAGCACCCTCGGCGGCAGGTTCGCGAGCGCGTGTGCCAGATCCCCGGGCCGCACCAGCGAGCCGCGGCCGATGGCGTGGATCACGCGGCAGCGGCCGAGGTAGGGCTCCAGCGCCACGTCGCCGATGGCCTGGGCGCCGTCCTCGTAGTGCAGGGGCGCGTCGGCGTGGGCGCCGGTGTGGGGGCTCAGCGTCAGCGTGCTCACGTTCACCGGGCAGCCGGGGCCGATGCGCGCGGCCCAGCGCAGGCCGAAGGGCGTGTCGCCCGGGAACACGGGGCTGCCGGACGCGATGGGCGGGGAGATGTCCCAGAGTCTTGGCATTGGGGCGCGAACGTACTGCGGCCGCTGCCGTCGTGGTGTCGGTTTTTTGAGACAGCGCGGTCGGGAGGCGACGGGCACCGCCCCGGGACAGTCCGGTGCCCGCGCCCCGTGCCCGCGGCCTACAGTGCCCGCCATGCCCAGCGCCCACGTCGACCGCTTCGTCATCGACCACCTGCCCGGGCCCAATGCGCTGCCGCGATTCGTGTTCGAGGGCCCGGCGCTGCAGTTCCTGCCGCAGCTCAACGTGGCGCACTCGCTGCTGCTGCGCCACCGCGGCACGGCGCAGGGCGCCCGGCCCTGCGTGCTGGGCACCGCGCCCGACGGCACGCCCATCGCGTGGAGCTACGACGAGCTGGCCGGGCGCGCCGCGCGGATCGCCCACGTGCTGGTGCACGAGCTGGGCCTGGTGCCGGGCGAGCGCGTGCTGCTGCGCGGCGCCAACAGCCCCATGCTCGCGGCCTGCTGGTTCGGCGTCGTCATGGCCGGCGGCATCGCGGTGGGCACGATGCCGCTGCTGCGCGCGCGCGAGCTGGCCGGCATCGTCGACAAGGCCCGCGTCCGCGTGGCCCTGTGCGACGCGCGGCTGGATGCCGAACTGCGCGCCGCGATGGCGCAGTGCCCCGCGCTTCAGGTGCTGCGCTGCTTCAACACCGGCGATCTCGAGGCGGCCATGGCCGCAGCACCCGACGACTTCGAGCCCGTGGACACCGCGGCCGACGACCCCGTGCTCATCGCCTTCACCTCCGGCACCACCGGCCAGCCCAAGGCCGCCGTGCACCTGCACCGCGACCTGCTGGCCGCCGCCGCCTGCTGGCCGGTGCACGTGCTGCGCGCCGGCGCCGACGACCGCGCCATCGGCAGCCCGCCGCTGGCCTTCACCTTCGGCCTCGGCGGCCTGCTGGTGTTCCCGCTGGCCGCCGGCGGCAGCACGGTGCTGCTGGAGAAGGCCACCCCCGACGCGCTGCCGGCGGCCATCGCCGCCCACCGGGCAACCGTCTGCTACACCTCGCCCACGGCCTACCGCGCCATGGCGCCGCAGCTGGCCGGGCACGACCTGTCCAGCCTGCGCCAGTGCGTCAGCGCCGGCGAGGCGCTGCCCGCGGCCACCCGCACGCTGTGGCGGCAGGCCAGCGGCATCGAGATCATCGACGGCATCGGCTCCACCGAGATGTTCCACATCTTCATCTCGGCGCGCGAGGACCAGGCCCGCGGCGGCGCCACCGGCTACGGGGTGCCGGGCTACGAGGCGGCGGTGCTGGGCGATGACGGCCGGCCGCTGCCCCCAGGCCAGGTCGGGCGCCTGGCCGTGCGGGGCCCTACCGGCTGCCGCTACCTCGACGACCCTCGCCAGGCCAGCTACGTGCAGGACGGCTGGAACCTGACCGGCGATGCCTACCTCGTCGACCCGGCCGACGGCCAGTACGTCTACCAGGCGCGCACCGACGACATGATCATCTCCGGCGGCTACAACATCGCCGGCCCCGAGGTCGAGGCGGCGCTGCTGCTGCACCCGGCGGTGGCCGAGTGCGGCGTGGTCGGCAAGCCCGACGAGGCGCGCGGCATGGTGGTGGCGGCCTTCGTGGTGCTCAAGCCAGGCCATGTGGGCGACGCCGCCATGGCCACCGCGCTGCAGGACTTCGTCAAGCAGACCATCGCGCCCTACAAGTACCCGCGCGAGCTGCAGTTCCGCGGCAGCCTGCCGCGCACCGAGACCGGCAAGCTGCAGCGCTTCCGGCTCAAGCAGGAGGCGGCAGGGTCAGTCTGAGGCCGCCGGCGGCCGCAGCCCGAACAGCTCGGCCACCGCCTGGCGAAGCTGCTCGCGTCCCAGCGAGTGGGCGTTGTGGTGCGAGGCGCCGTCCACCAGCACGAATCTCTTGGGCTGGGCGGCCCGCTGGTACAGCCGCCGGCCGAGCTCGGGCCTGATGAGGCGGTCTTCGCTGCCGTGCAGCACCAGCACGGGCGCGCCGACCTGGCCGATGCGCTCGCCGGCCTCGAAGCGCTGCGTCAGCAGCGGACCCAGGGGCACCCAGCCCCACTTGAACGTGGCCACCACCTCGCGGATGGACGGGAAGCTGCCCTCGACGATGAGCCCGCGCTCGTCCGCCACCCGGGCCGCCAGGTTGACGGCGATCGCTCCGCCCAGCGAGTGGCCGAACACGTAGCGCGGGGCCCCGGGCCGCGTGGCCGCCAGCCAGTGCCACGCGGCCAGCGCGTCCTCGGTGGCCTCGGCCTCGCCCGGCAGCAGCGGCGTGCTCCGGCCGAAGCCGCGGTAGTCGATGCCCAGCACAGCGAAGCCCAGGCCGTGCAGGCGTCGCATGCGGTGGGCGCTGCTGCGCACGTCCCAACGCGCGCCGTGCAGGTACAGCAACACCGGGGCGCCTGCGTCCGCCTGCGGCAGCCACAGGCCGTGCAGGCGCACGGGCAGGCCGACCTCGGCGCTCCGATGCTCGATCCAGACCTCGTCCATGCCCTCGGCCGCCGCGCCGCCGGCCCAGGTGCGCGTGCCGGGCTGGAAGATCCACTCCCGCTGCTTGGCGTCGAGCGTGGCGCACCCGGCCTGAAGGCCGAGCAGGGCGGCCACGGCCAACGCCGGCAGTCGGCTGCGCCGCAACACGGCGCGGAACACGGTGGCCGAGCGCATGGCCGGATCTTGGCACCGCGCGGCGGTTCGCGGCCGCTGCAGGGCCTTGGCCCCGGGCGCGCCCCCTTGCGCATGGCAGGGGGTGGAACTAGTCTCCGCTCCGGCAGCACGCTGGAGGATGTACATGAAGACGGTGGCTGAACTGTTGAGTTCCCTCGACGGCACGCTCTGGCACGTCCGGCCCGACGATTCCGTCTACGCCGCGCTGGAGTTGCTGGCCGCGCACGACGTGGGCGCGCTGGTGGTGATGGACGGCCCACGGTTGGTGGGCATCGTCAGCGAGCGCGACTACACACGCAAGGTGGCGCTGCAGGGCCGCAACTCGCGCAGCACCCAGGTGGCCGAGATCATGACGCGGCAGGTGGTCACGGTGGCGCCGCACACCCGCACCTCGGCCTGCATGGCGCTGCTCAGCGAGCGCAAGATCCGCCACCTGCCGGTGCTTGACGGTGGCACCGTGCTGGGCATGATCTCCATCCGCGACATCATGGACGACCTCATCGCCGACCGCGAGGAAACCATCGCGCAGCTCGAGAGCTACATCCAATCCTGATGCGGCAGCCGGTCGCCGCCAGCGCCCAGCGGGCACCGGCTGCGGGTGAGCCGGGCCCCGCACGGTATCCTCGCGAGTCCATGACCCAGCCGCCCGGCCTCGAAGCCTCCGACGAGGTCGGCCTCGCCATCCAGCGCGAGATGCTGCAGGTGGCCCTGCGTAACTCGGCCCGTTCGGTGGGCCTGCTGATGGCCGCGGTGCTGTACCTGGCGTGGCTGGGCTGGCAGGTGGGACGGCCCTGGGCCGCGGCGCTGGTGCTGGTGCTCGGCAGCGTGGTCTCGGCGTGGCGCTGGCGCATCTCGGCGCGCTGGAGCGCCACCGCCGAGCACCCGCGCGAGGACATCCAGGCCGCTATCGGCCAGCTCGAGGCCAACGCGCTGGTGGGGGGCGTGATGTGGAGCGTGCCCACGGTTTTCGTGTACCCGCTGCTGCAGGGCCCGATCGCCTCGACCTACGTGATCGCCATGACGGGCTCGGTCGCCGTGGCGGCCCTCTTCATGGCCATGGCCGGCAACGCCTTCAGGATCCTGCTTGCGTTCCAGGTGCTTTCGCTTGCACTCGTGTCGCTGCTGGTGCCATCGGTGCAGTCGGTGCCGATGGCCGTGCTGGCGCTGCTGACGGGCGCGACGATGCTGCGCGCCACGCGCGAGTTCCGGGAGGTCAACCTGACCTCTCTGCGCGACCGCCAGGCGGCCGAGCAGACGCGGCGCTCGCTGGAGCGTGCCGTCGAGGAGGCCCGCGCCGCCGACGCCGCCAAGAGCCAGTTCCTGGCCACCATGAGCCACGAGATCCGAACGCCCATGAACGGGGTGCTGGGCGCCATGGACCTGCTGAAGGAGACCGCGCTCGACGGCCGCCAGCGCCGCCTGGTGCGTACTGCAGCCCAGTCGGGCGAGTCGCTGATGGAGAGACTCAACGACGTCCTCGACCACTCCAAGATCGAAGCCGGCAAGCTGGTGCTCGCGCCGTCGCCGACCTCGCTGCACTCGGTGGGCATGTCGGCCGCGGCGCTGTTCCGCGCCCGGGCCGAGACCAAGGGCCTGACGCTGGCGCTGCAGATCGACTCCGAGGTGCCCGACGGCGTCGTCACCGACGGGCCGCGCCTGAAGCAGGTGCTGCTGAACCTGCTGAGCAACGCGGTGAAGTTCACCGAGCGCGGCGGCATCACGCTGCGGCTGGCGCTGCAGGCGAGCGAGCCAAACGCTGCTCGCGTGCGTATCGAGGTGCAGGACAGCGGCGTGGGCATCCCGGCGAGCGAGCTCGACCGCGTGTTCCAGCCGTTCACGCAGTTCGGCGGCACGCGCTCGAGGCTGTCGGGGGGTACCGGGCTGGGGCTGTCCATCAGCCAGCGCATCATCGAGGCGTTGGGCGGCCGCATCGAGGTCTCCAGCCGCGTGGGGGGTGGCTCCTGCTTCTGGTTCACCCTCGTCCTGCCCCTGGCCCCCGAGGCCCCGCCGCGGCCCAGCGACAGCGACTTCGCCGCGCTCGAGGGCGCCGAGTGCATGGAAGGCGCCGTGCTGCTCGTCGAGGACAACGAGGTGAACCGCCTGATCGGCAGCGAGATGCTGCGCAGCTTCGGCCTCGACGTGAAGCTGGCTAACGACGGCCGGCAGGCGCTGCAGGTGCTGGAGCAGCACCGCGTCGACCTCGTGCTGATGGACATCGGCATGCCAGTGCTGGACGGTCACGAGGCCACGCGCCGCCTGCGCGAGCGCGAGCAGCGGTTGAAGCTGCCGCGGGTGCCCGTGGTCGCGCTGACGGCCTACGCCTTCGAGAGCGATGCTGCCAAGGCGCTGGACGCCGGCATGGACGCCCACCTCGCCAAGCCGTACTCGCGCGAGCAGCTGAAGGAACTCGTCCAGCGCTGGCTGTAGCCGGCCCCGCCGGGAGGCTGGGCCGGCCGAGTCAGCCGCCCGTGCGGTGCTGGTGCAGCATCAGCAGCCCGTCGAAGATCAGGCTGTCGACCACCTCGAAGGCCAGATCGGTGATGCCCGAGAGCTTCTGCGCGGCGCCGCCCGTCATCAACAGCAGTGGCTCGGCGCCGGTGCGCTCGCGCAGGCGGCGCGCCTGGCGCTCGATGGCGCCGGCCATGGCGTTGCTGCCGCCGCTCATCAGCGCGTCCGAGGTGTTGGTGGGGAAGTCCTCGACCTCTCCGGTGGGCACCTTCAGCCCGGCGGTGCCCATCTCGAGGGCCCGCTGCATCAGCCCGAAGCCCGGCAGGATGAGCCCGCCCAGGAAACGGCCCCCGGCGTCGAGCGCGTCCACGGTGACGCAGGTGCCCACCATGACCACCAGCGCCGGCCGAGCCGGCCCGCGCTGCAGCAGGTGCCAGCGCGCGCCGGCCAGGGCCACCCAGCGGTCGGCGCCCAGGCGCGCGGGGTGGTCGTAGCCGTTGACCAGGCCGGCTTCCTCGGGCTTGGCCACCACCCAGTGCGGCTCCAGCTCCCAGAGCTCCATCTGCTCCTCGACCCTGCGGCGAACGTGGTCGCCGGCGACGATGCAGCCCAGCATCGCGGCTGGCGCCGGCAGCGGCCTCCAGTGGCGCTCGGCCAGTTCGTCGATGGTCTCGAGGAACACCGCGCCCTGCAGCAGCGGCGCGTCTCCCGGGCGGGGCGAGGCGAACAGCGCAGTCGATGGCCAGGAACATGGCCCGCAAGGCTAGCAGGGCTGGAGCGTGTGTCCATGGCATCATCGCGAATTGACGTTTACGTCAACGTCAACCGACCGCCCACCCCTTCCCGCGGGAACGCTTCTCGAGACAAGGCCACGCGATGACCGACCTCTCTGCCGACTTCAAGGCCCTGGCCGCATACCGCCCCACGAACAAGGTGCGCTTCGTCACGGCCGCCAGCCTGTTCGATGGCCACGACGCCGCCATCAACATCATGCGGCGGCTGCTGCAGAGCATGGGGGCCGAGGTGATACACCTCGGCCACAACCGCAGCGTCGACGAGGTCGTGACCGCCGCTTTGCAGGAAGACGTGCAGGGCATCGCCATCAGCAGCTACCAGGGCGGCCACGTCGAGTACTTCCGCTACATGGTGGAGCTGCTGCGGCAGCGCGGCGGCGGTCACATCCAGGTGTTTGGCGGCGGTGGCGGCGTCATCGTGCCGGCCGAGATCCGGGAGCTCCAGGCCTTCGGGGTGTCGCGCATCTACAGCCCCGAGGACGGCCAGCGCATGGGTCTGCAGGGGATGATCGGCGAGATGCTGATGCGCTGCGACGCCGACCTGTCGCCGCACGCGCCGGCCGACGCCGCGGCCCTGCAGGGCCACACGCCCCAGGCGTGGCGCGCGCTGGCGCAGGCCATCACGGCGCTGGAGAACGGCCGCGCGCCGCAGGGCCTGAAGGCGTCGCTGGACGCCGCGGCCAAGGCCGCCGCGCGAGCGGTGCCCGTGCTGGGCATCACCGGCACCGGCGGCGCCGGCAAGAGCAGCCTTACCGACGAGCTGATCCGCCGCCTGCGCCTGGACCAGGGCGATGCGCTGCGCATCGCCGTCATCAGCATCGACCCCAGTCGCCGCAAGAGCGGCGGCGCGCTGCTTGGCGACCGCATCCGCATGAACGCCATCGGCCCGTGGCAGCGTGGTCC
>JBILSW010000100.1:0-7950 GCA_044371895.1 Rubrivivax sp. | reverse complement strand
CCTCGAGGATGTTGAGGTGCACGACCTCGCCGATGGCCGCCGCGGCAGCGGTGGTGGGGTCCAGGCCAGGCGAGGGCTCGAGCGTCATGCCGATGACGATGCGGTCGCGCGCGCCCTGTGCGGCAGCATCGGGCAGCGTGGCGGCCAGCGGCGTGCCGGCAATCAGGGCATTGAAGGTGCGGCGGTCCAGGCTCATGTCGCGGGGCTCCAGGGTGAGGCCCGGGCTGGCGTGCCCGGTGCCGGCGGCGGAGATTCTGCGCCAAGCCCGTGCCCCCGCGCCCGGGGTGCCCGTTCCTAGAATCCCCCCATGAACTGGCTGCTGCGCCTGGTGGGCGTGCTGATCCTGCTGACGGTGCTGGCGCTGTCGTGGCTGCACATGCCCGACCGCCCGGCCGAGACGCTGGTGGCGCGCTGGGCCCCGGCGCCGTCCGACTTCGTCGATCTCGGCGGCCAGATCGTGCACCTGCGCGACGAGGGCCCGCGCGACGACCCGCTGCCCGTGGTGCTGCTGCACGGCACCAGCGCCAGCCTGCACACCTGGGAGGGCTGGTCCAAGGTGCTGGTGCGCCAGGGCCGGCGCGTCATCAGCTTCGACCTGCCGGCCTTCGGCCTGACCGGGCCCTTCACCGGCCGCTGGGCCGGCCAGACGTACCACGGCGACACCTACGCCCGCTTCACGTTGGCGCTGCTCGACCAGATTCGCGTGCAGCGCTTCGTGATCGGCGGCAACTCGCTGGGAGGCGAGGTCGCCTGGCGCACCGCCCACGCCGCGCCGGGGCGTGTGGCCGCGCTGGTGCTCGTCGACGCCGTCGGCCCGGCTTTCGTACCGGAGTCGGTGCCGCTGGGCTTCACGGTGGCGCGCACGCCGGTGCTGCGCACGCTGGCGGAGTGGACGCTGCCGCGCGAGCTGGTGGAGGAAAGCGTGCGCAACGTCTACGGCGACCCTGCCCGCGTGACGCCGGCGCTGGTGGACCGCTACTTCGAGCTCACGCTGCGCGAGGGCAACCGCGCCGCGCTGGTGCAGCGGCTGGCACTTGTGAAGAGCGGCGAGGACGCCGAGCGCATCGGCACGCTGCGCCAGCCCACGCTCATCCTCTGGGGTGGGCGCGACCGGCTCGTGCCGCCCGCCGTGGGGCGCGAATTCCAGCGCCTCATCCCCGGCAGCCGGCTCGTGGAGTTCCCCGAGCTGGGCCACGTGCCGCAAGAGGAAGATCCGGCACGCAGCGTCGTGCCGGTGCTCGAGTTCCTGGCCTCGCTGAACCCGCCCCGGTGAACGCACCGCAGCGAAGGCCGCGCATCCGCCCCAACCCTACCAGGAGCCTGTGATGAACCCGACCCGCCGCCACCTTGCCGCCGCTGCCGCCGCTGCCGCCGCCACGCTCGGCCTGCCTGCCATCGCCCGCGCGCAGGGCCGCACGCTGCGCATCCTGGTGGGCTTCCCGCCCGGCGGCGGCACCGACGCCATCGCGCGGCTGCTCGGCGAGGCGCTGAAGGCGGAGCTCGGCGCCACGGTCGTGGTCGAGAACAGGGCCGGCGCCGGAGGCCAGCTGGCGGCGCAGGCGCTGAAGGCGGCGGCGCCCGACGGCAACACGGTCTTCATCTCGCACGACCACACCATCTCGATCCTGCCGCTGGTCTCGAAGACGCCGGGCTTCGAGCCGGCGAAGGACTTCGTGCCCGTGGGCGGCTTCGCCAGCTTCGTCAACGCCTTTGCCGTCTCGCCCGGCACGCCGGCCAAGACCATGGACGAGTACGTGTCCTGGGTGCGCGGCAGCGGCGGCGGCAAGGGCACGGTGGGCGTGCCAGCACCGGCCTCGACGCCGGAGTTCCTGGTCAAGGTGCTGGGCGGGCGCTACCAGCTCGACCTCGTGCCCGTGCCCTACCGCGGCAGCGCGCCCATGATGGGCGACATGCTGGGCAACCAGATCGCCGCCGGCGTGGGCTCGGTGCCCGACTTCATCGAGAACCACCGCGCCGGCCGCCTGCGCGTGCTGGCCGTGCTGGGCCGCGCGCGCCAGGCCGCGCTGCCGGAGGTGCCGTCCTTCGGCGAGATGGGCCTCACGGGCTTCGACGACCTGCCCTACTACGGCTTCTGGGCGCCGGCCGGCACGCCGGCCGCCGCCGCGGACGGCTTCGCGCAGGCCCTGGCGCGGGCCGCCAACCGGCCCGAGGTGCGCGAGCGCCTGGGCCAGCTGGGCCTGGCGGTGGACGTGATGAGCCCGCCGCAGCTGGCCGCCCGCGAGCAGGCCTACACGCGCAACTGGGCCGAGATCATCAAGCGCTCGGGCTTCCAGCCGCAATGAGCCCCGGCGCCCCTGCCGGGGCGTGACGAGCGTCACGGCGCGGGGGCCGCGGCGCGAGCCGGCGGCGGCCGGCGGATACCAAGGTGTCATTCACGCAGGGGAGGGCGGCGGGTGGAATGCGGCCATCCGACGACGACGTCGAGACCAACCCCGGAGGACCCGCACCATGAACACCATCGCCACCGACTTCGCCGCCAGTGCCCCCGCCGCCCCCGCCGCCCAGAACCCCGGCCGCGTGGCCCGGCTGGCCGCCCTGGGCCATTGCCTGCTCGAGCGCCTGGAGACGCCGCTGCTCGTGGCCGATGCGCAGGGCGCGGTGCTTGAGGCCAACCCCGCCGCCACGCGCCGCATCGAGCGCCGCGACGGCCTGTGGCTCGACGCCGGCGGCCGCCTGGCGCTGCGCCAGGCCGGCCGCTGGGTGCCGCTGACGTACTGGGCGCAGGCCCTGGCCGGCGGCCAGGAACTCACGCTGCCGCTGGAGGGGGAAGGCGGCGGTGTGCCGATGCAGATCGTGCTGCGCGGCATGAGCACCGGCGACGGCATCCCCAGCGGCTTCGGCTGGATCGTCGCCACCATCGAGCGCGTGTCGCTGTCGCGCGCCGACGCCAT
This sequence comes from Rubrivivax sp., assembly GCA_044371895.1. Taxonomy (GTDB): domain Bacteria; phylum Pseudomonadota; class Gammaproteobacteria; order Burkholderiales; family Burkholderiaceae_C; genus Rubrivivax. The sequence goes on along the minus strand of JBILSW010000100.1, from coordinate 5,038 downwards.
GCGGCGCCGCTTCCGCTTCACCCAGACGCAGGCCCGCCTGGCCGAGATGCTGTGCAAGGGCATGCGCCCCACGCACGCCGCCGAGGCCCTGGGCGTGAAGATCTCGACCGTCCGCACCCACGTCGGCCAGATGTACGAGAAGACCGGCACCCACACCCAGGCCCAGCTGGTGGCGCTGCTGCACGCGGTCTGATCCGGCCGGCACCCGGCCCTGGTGCCGTTGGCGCTGCTGCTGGGGGTGCTGGCCGGCCTCGCGGTCGACCAGCTGGGCCCGCCGCAGCGCGTGAACCTGCCCGCGCCCGCCGTCTGGGCCGTGGTGCTGTGGAACCTGGTCGACTACGCCGCGCTGCTGCTGCCGGCGCCGCAGCCGGGCGTGCTGGCGCTGGACGACGACTGCTTCGAGGCCCTGCACCCGCTGATGCGCCCAGCCGGCCGGTGGCCGCTGACGCTGCTGTGGTGCCCGCTCGCTCCCTTGCCCGCCCCTGTGCGACTGCTGGGCCAGCCCGTGGGGCTGCCGGACAAGGGCGGGCAGCGGCTGCTCGATGGCGGCGACGGCGACCACCTGCACCGGCGCGCCCTGCCGCCGGCCCTGCGCGAGGGCCCGCCACCCAGGCCCTGGTGGCGCCGCGGGTGGCGGCCCGACCCCGCCGCCGACGCGCTGGCCGTGCTGCGGCGTGAGGTCGACGCCGTGCTGGTGGTGCTGCCGCCGGGCCCCGGCGCCGGGGCGCGCCCGGGCTGGCTCGGGGCCCTGTCGCCGCCGTTGCTGCTGCTGAGCGACGCCGACACGGCCGTCGCGCCGTAACTGCCCCTCTGCGCGCTGGACGACGGCTGGCTCACCGATGGGCTGCTGTGGCAGGCGCTGGCCCAGGCGCTCCCCGACGACCGCCGCCGGCAGCGCCTCGAGGCCGCCTGGCGCGCCTGGCCCTGGCGCGCGAGCCTCTGCAGGAGAGGGGCTGTTCGGGGCTGGCGGCGCCGAAGCCGCCCGCGCCGCCGAGACGGCGCGCCAGCGCCTGCTCGCCGAAGGCCGCGCTGGCCGGGCTGAAGGCCGATCTCGCCACCGGCGGCCTCACCCTGGGGGCTGGGGCCGTGGCCGGCGGCCTGATCGGCGCCCTCGGTGCCGCGGGCGTGGCGCGGGGCCTCAACGCCGCCCGGGGTCGCGCCCAGAGCCACGTCGACTGGGGCGCGGACGAGCTCGACGCGATGGCGGCAGCCCTGCTGCGGATGCCGCTGGGCCTGGCCGCGCCCGCGCCGTCCGCCGCCTGGCGCGACCGCGGCCTCACGCTGGCGGCGCGGCTGGCGCCGATGCTGCTGCGCGTTCTCGAGGCGGCGCTGGGCAGGCCCGCTGACTACACTCGCGCGCCATGAAGATCCTGATCCTGGGCGCCGGCCGCGTGGGCGAGAGCGTGGCCGAGAGCCTGGTGTCCGAGAAGAACGACATCACCGTCGTCGACAGCGACCCCGTCAAGCTGCGCGCGCTGCAGGACCGGCTCGATCTTCGCGGCGTGGTGGGCAACGGCATCCAGCCCAGCGTGCTGGCCGAGGCTGGCGCCGAGGACACCGACTTGCTGATCGCCTGCGCGCCGATGGACGAGACCAACCTCGTGGCCTGCAAGGTGGCCAAGCAGCGCTTCAGCGTGCCCACCGCCATCGCGCGCGTGCGCAGCCCCGAGTTCGTGGACGGCGGCGAGCTGATGGGGCGCGACGGCTTCGCGGTCGACCACCTGCTGTGCCCGGAGCAGACCGTCACCGCGTACATCCGCAAGCTCGTCGAGCACCCCGAGGCGCTGCAGGTGCTGGAGTTCGCGCACGGCCTGGTCAGCCTGATCGCGGTGCGCGCGGTGGCCGGCGGGCCGCTGGTGCAGCACAGCCTGGCCGAGATCCCCAAGCTGGTGCCGGGGGCGGACATGCGCATCGTCGCCATCTACCGCCAGGACACCGTGCTGCCGGAGCTGGACGGCGCCACGCGCATCGAGCCCGGCGACGAGGTCTTCGTGCTGGCCGCCACCGAGCACATCGGCGCCGTACTCGGCGCGCTGCGCCACCGCGCCGAGCCCGTCAAGCGCGTGATGGTGGCCGGCGGCGGCAAGGTGGGCCTGCGGCTGGCGCGGCAGCTCGAAGGCCAGTACCAGCTCAAGCTGATCGAGCCCAACGCCGCGCGCTGCCAGTACCTGAGCACCCAGCTGAAGGCGGGCACGCTGGTGCTGCACGGCGACGCCACCGACGAAGACCTGCTCGGCGACGAGAACGTGCAGGACATGGATCTCTTCATCGGCCTGACGGGCGACGACGAGGACAACATCATGTCCTGCCTGCTGGCCAAGCGGCTGGGCGCGCGGCGCGTGCTGGCCGTCATCAACCGCCGTGCCTATGCCGACCTGGTGCAGGGCACCACCATCGACATCGCCATCAGCCCCAGCCAGACCGTCATCGGCGAACTGCTGGCCTACGTGCGCCGCGGCGACGTCGAGGCCGTGCACAGCCTGCGCCGCGGCGCGGCCGAGGCGCTGGAGGCCATCGTGCGCGGCGACCGCAAGACCTGCAAGTTCGCCGGGCGCCGCATCGACGAGGTGCCGCTGCCCAAAGGCGCGCAGGTGGGCGCCATCGTGCGCGGGCTGCACCGCGCTGACGGCTCCGAGGCCGGCGACGACGCCAAGCCCCAGGTCATCATCGCCCACCACGACACGGTGGTGATGCCCAACGACCACGTGATCATCTTCGTGCCCCGCAAGCGCATGGTGCGCGAGGTCGAGAAGCTGTTCCAGGTCAGCGCCACGTTCCTGTTCTGATGGGCGCGCTCGCCGTCCTTGCGCTGGTCGGCCGCATGGTCGTGCTGTTCGCGCTGCTGCTGCTGGTGCCGCTGGCCTTCGCGGTGGGCCGGCACGACGCCGCCGAGCAGGCCTTCGTCACCGCCACCATCGTGACGGCCGTGGCGGGCCTGCTCATGAGCGCAGCGACGCGGCGCTTCCGCCGCGAGCTGCAGCCGCGCGACGGCTTCGTGCTCGTGGGCATGACCTGGCTCGTGCTGCCGGCCTTCGGGGCGCTGCCGCTGGTGCTGGCCGTGCCGGGCCTGAGCGTCACCAACGCCTACTTCGAAGCCATGTCGGCCTTCACCGCCACCGGCGCCACGGCCATCGCGGGCCTGGACGCGCTGCCGCTGAGCGTCAACGTCTGGCGCTGCTTCATGCAGTGGGTGGGCGGCCTGGGCATCATCGTGCTGGCGGTGGCCATCCTGCCGCTGCTGGGCGTGGGCGGCTCGCAGCTGTTCAAGGCCGAGTTCTCCGGGCCGCTGAAGGACCAGAAGCTCACCCCGCGCATCGCCGACACCGCGCGCGTGCTGTGGGGCACCTACTTTGGCCTGTCGCTGGCCTGCTTCCTGGCCTACCGGCTGGGCGGCATGAGCTGGACCGACGCCTTCCTGCACATGTGCAGCACCGTCAGCCTGGGCGGCTTCTCGAACTACGACGCCAGCTTCGGACACTTCCAGTCGCCACTGCTGGAGATGATCGCGGTGGTGTTCATGATGCTGTCGGGCATCAGCCTGCTGATGTACTTCATGGTCTGGCGCTCACGCTCGGTGACGCCGCTGCTGCGCAACCCCGAGGTGCTGGCGTTCTACCTGGTGGTGGCCGCCGCCTCGGTGCTGATCGCCGGCTACCTGCTGTGGCACGATGCCTACGACGAGCCCTGGCAGGCGGTGCGCCACACCGTCTTCCACGTCGTCAGCGTGGCCACCACCACGGGTTACGCGAGCACCGACTACGCCGCCTGGCCACTGTTCGCGCCCTTGCTGATGATCCTGCTGGGCTGCTTCGCCACCTGCGCCGGCAGCACCGGCGGCGGCATCAAGATGATCCGCATGCTGCTGCTGCTGAAGCAGGCGCGGCGCGAGCTCGTGCGCATCGTCCACCCCAACGTCGTCAACCCGGTGACGCTGGGCGCCAGCGCCGTCAGCGACCGCGTGATGCAGGCCGTGATCGCCTACATGATGATCTACGGCGCCTCGCTGGTGGGCCTGACCATGCTGCTGCTGTTCAGCGGGCTGGACGTCGTCACCGCGTTCACCGCCGTCATCGCCTGCGTCAACAACATCGGCCCCGGGCTGGGCGACGTCGGGCCGGCGGTCAACTACGGGGGCCTGAGCGACTTCCAGACCTGGGTCTGCACCTTCGCCATGCTGCTCGGCCGGCTGGAGCTGCTCAGCGTGCTGGTGCTGTTCACGCCGCAGTTCTGGCGGCGCTGAGCGTGCCCCGACCCGCCGCCCGCCGCCCGCCGCGCGGCCGCTACAGCAGCGGCTTCAGGTACAGCCAGTCGGCGTAGGTGGCCAGCCACTGCGGCCGGAAGGCCACGAAGATGGCGGCCAGCATGCCGGTGATGAAGGCGTCACCGAACGCCGCCAGCACGCGCGCCAGCATCACGTCGGCCACCGGCACGGTGGGCGGCACGCCGAAGAGCCAGGCCGCCAGTGCCCCGCTGGCCGCCAGCGCGATGGCGGTGGCAAAGAAGCCGCGGCCCAGGATGTAGACGAACAGGTGCCGCGGCAGCGCGTGCCGCACCACCGCGCCCAGGCCCAGCGCCAGCGTGGCCGGCATCAGGCCCAGCCAGACCACGCGGTGCAGCGCCGCGGCTGCGTCCAGGCCCGTCATCAGCAGCATCAGCGCACCCACGGGCAGCAGCGCCAGCACCGTGAGCGGCCAGCCCAGCATCAGCAGCAGGATGCACACGCCCGACAGCGGCTGCAGCAGCGGCGCTGCGGTGGTGCTGTCGAGCGACCACAGCAGCGGCAGCAGCGCCCACAGCGCCAGCGCCGGCCAGGGCGGCGCGCCGCGCAGCGCGCGCCAGGGCCGCAGCGCTGCGGCGATGGCCATGGCCGGCACGGCCAGCAGCAGGTTGAGGGTGGACTCGATCATCGGGGCCGGCGCGGGCTTGCACAATGCGCCGGCTAGGCTAACCAATTCACGAGGAGACACCATGACGCCGCGCAACCCCGTCCGCCGACGACTCCTGGCCCTGGCCGCCACCGCGGCGGTGGCACTGACGG
>JBILSW010000099.1:0-8067 GCA_044371895.1 Rubrivivax sp. | reverse complement strand
GACCCTGAACAAGCAGCTGGTCGAGCGGGCCTATACCCTGCCGGCGGACAGTGCCAAGGGCTTGAAGGCCGACTGGGAGCGGCTGCAGCAGCAGGTCGACAGCCGCAGCGTCACGCCGGCTGACAGCTACGCGGCCCACGTGGCCATGGTGCAGACCAACATCACGCTGATCGACCAGGTGGCCGATGCATCGGGCCTGTCGCTCGATCCGGTATCTGAAACCTATTACCTGATGACGGCCATGGTGGACCACCTGCCGCGCCTGGCCGAGGTGCTGGCAAGGACGCGTGGCTTGGGCTCGCAGCTGTTGTCGGGCAAGGAGATCACCAGCACCGATCGGGCTCGCCTGTCTCTTTTCGCCGAGCAGGCCCAGTACCTTCGCTCGAGGGCGACCGCGCAGATTGACAAGGCGATTGGCATCGATCCGGCGCTCAAGCCCCAGTTGACCGCCATGGCGACGGCGGCGGCGGAGTCCGACCGCTTCTTCAAGCTCGTCGAGAAGGAACTTCTGTCAGGCAACAAGCCGACCTTGAGCGCGCTGGACTACTTCCGCGCCGGCACGCAGGCCGTGGATGCGCAGTACAAGCTGTTCGACGAGACGGCCACTGCACTGGAAACCAAGCTTCTCGACCGCATCGCGGCAACGCAGCAGGCGCGAAACCTTCTGCTGGCACTGCTCGGTGGGATGGGCCTCGTCGCGGTGGGGCTGGGCTTTGCCATCTCGCGCTCGGTCACCAAGCCGCTGGGCCACGCCGTGGAGGCGGCCAACGCGGTGGGCGAGGGCAACCTGGAGTTCGCGATCGCCACGAACGGCCGTGACGAGGCGGCGCAGCTACTGCAGCGCCTGAGCGACATGCAGGGCCAGTTGCGCCGGCGCCGGACCGAAGACGCCGAGCGCCTGGCGGCCACCGAGGCGGGCGCACGGGCCGCAAGCCAGGTGGCGGCGGACATCGGCGCAGCGGTGGACGGTGCCACGCAGGGCGACTTCACTCGCCGCATCGCGCTGGAAGGCAAGGACGCATTCCACGCCGACCTCTGCGGCAAGTTCAACCAGCTCATCGACACCGTCAGCGGCACCATCCGTCAGGTGCGCAACGCTGCCAACCAGCTCAGCGCCGCCAGCGGCCAGGTCAGCCAGACCAGCCAGAGCCTGAGCCACGGTGCCAGCCAGCAGGCCGCCAGCGTGGAAGAGACCACGGCCTCGCTGCAGGAGATCAGCGCCAGCGTCAAGGGCAACGCCGAGAGCGCCAACGTCACCGACGGCATCGCAACCAAGGCCGCCAAGGAGGCGGCCGACGGTGGCACCGCCGTCGGAGAGACGGTGGAGGCCATGAAGTCGATCGCCACCAAGATCGGCATCATCGACGACATCGCCTACCAGACCAACCTGCTGGCGCTGAACGCAGCCATCGAGGCCGCGCGTGCCGGCGAGCATGGAAAGGGCTTCGCTGTCGTGGCCGCCGAGGTGCGCAAGCTCGCCGAACGCAGCCAGGTGGCCGCGCAGGAGATCGGCGGTCTGGCCACGCACAGCGTGGGACTCGCCGAGAAGGCCGGCACGCTGCTGTCGGGCATGGTGCCCAGCATCCAGAAGACCAGCGAGCTGGTGCAGGAGATCGCCGCCGCCAGCGGCGAGCAGAGCGACGGCGTCGGGCAGATCACGGGCGCCATGAACCAGCTGAGCAGCGCCACGCAGCAGACCGCCAGCGCGAGCGAGGAGCTGAGCGCCACGGCCGAGGAGCTCTCGGCCCAGGCCGAGCAGCTGCAGGAGCTGATGGGCTTCTTCCGCCTCGCGGACGACGGGAGCGAGGTCGCGAGTGCGGCGGCGCGAGGTGGAGCAGCCAAGCCGCGCGCGACGCGGGCGGCTCCATCCGCCACGGGCGCTCTGCGCTTCGGCCAAACGCCAAAGACCGCTACGCGACCCGCGCCAGCAGCAACAGAGGACGCAGTCGACGAGGCCTCCTTCGGACGGTTCTGAGCCAACCCCAGGCATCGAAACGCCTTGCACACCGCCTAACGCCATGCTCGAATCCCTGAACACCCCCTCGGCCCCAACCCTTTCGGTCGGCACCGGCTACGACGCCGAGGCTCCGCTGTCGCTGTTGCGCATGTCGGTGGGCGACGAAGCCCTGGCCGTCTCGATCGACGACGTGCGCGAGATCCTTCAGGTCGCACGCCTCACCCCGCTGCCGCGCACGCCGGACTTCGTGCGTGGCGTGATGAACCTGCGTGGCGCCGTGGTGCCCGTGATCGACCTGTCGGCGCGGCTGGGCCGACCCGCAACGGTGACCGGGCGCCGCTCGTGCATCGTGGTTGTCGATGCCACGGACGCTGCGCAGGCCAACGCCGACGGCAGCGACACGGGGAGCCCGGGCCAATCCGTGACCGTGGGGCTGCTGGTCGACGCGGTGTACGAGGTCTTCGACCGCGCGGCGCACGAGATCGAGCCGGCGCCGGCACTGGGCACGCGCATCGCACCGGGCTTTCTGAGGGGCATCACCCGCTCAGGCGGCCAGCTGATCGGCGTGCTGGCGCTGCAGCAGGTGCTGTCCGCCCACGAACTGTCCAGCGCCATCGCAGCGTGGCGCGCGCATTGAGGGACTCGCATGACCTTGCTGTCGCGCAAAGCCTTCGAGGCCGTCACACAGCTGTTCCACGAGGCGTCGGGCATCCGCCTGGGCGACAACAAGGAAGCCCTGGTGGCCGGTCGACTGCAGCGACTGGCTCAGGAGCACGGCGTGAACGACCTCGAGGCCTATGTCGATCGCCTCGTGAGTGGCAACGCCCCAGCTGCCGAGATGACTCGCGTCATCGACCGCCTGACCACCAACGAGACCTACTTCTTTCGCGAGCCGCAGCACTTCAACGACCTGGCCGAGAGGCTGCAGTCGCACCAGGGTGACGACGTCGGAGAGTTCAGTGTGTGGAGCGCCGCCAGCTCCAGCGGGGAAGAGGCGTACAGCATTGCGATGCTGCTGGCCGACCAGCTGGGCGACGGTCCCTGGCAGGTGTGGGGCACTGACCTGTCCACGGCCATGGTGGACAGCGCGCGCCGCGGGCTTTACTCGATGGAGCGAGCCCGGCTGGTGCCGGCTGATTACCTGCGACGCTTCTGCCTCAAGGGCCAAGGCCAGCACAAAGGCGATCTGCTCGTGAGCAAAGCCCTGAGACAGCGCGTGCGCTTCCTGCCGGCCAACCTGATGGCTGAGTTGCCGCAGCTGCCCATGTTCGACGTGATATTCCTGCGCAACGTGCTGATCTACTTCGACAACGAGGCCAAGTCGCGGATCGTGCGACGCGTGCTGCAGCAGCTCAAGCCCGACGGCGTGCTCTACACCGGGCATGCCGAGTCGTTGTCGACGCTGAACCTGCCAGTACGGGCGTTGGCGACCGCGATCCATGTCCGTGTCTGAGCGAATGACGTTGGCGATGCGCATGGCACGCGCGGCCGAGCGCAGCGCCGCCGAACGCGTGGCGCGCGGCGGCGTGCGCAAGGACTCCACGGTGAGCGCACCCGCGATGCATTCGCAGGTTCCGGCGCGCCCGGGCGAGCACCTTACGCTGATGCCTGGCCAACTGCACTTTGGCGGCCATGCAGCCACCTTGCGCACCTTGCTCGGCTCGTGCCTGGCCGTGACCCTGTGGCACCCGGAGCGGTGCTTGGGCGGCATGTGCCACTTCCTGTTGCCCTCGCGCCAACGCAAGGGAGACGAACCGCTTGACGGCCGGTACGGCGACGAGGCGCTCGAGGCGCTGGTGAACATGCTGCGCGCCGCGCGCAGCGCGCCTGCCGAATTCCATGCCCACTTGTACGGGGGGGCCGACACCATGCCGGAAGGCGGCGCACTGAGGTTCAACGTGGGCGCGCGAAACATCGAGCAGGGCTTCAATCTCGTCGACCGCTACGGCTTCCAGATTCAGGGAGTCGACGTCGGCGAGGACGTTCCACGCACCGTAGTCCTGACTCTGGCCACCGGAGAGGTCAGCATGCGGCGGGGCGATGGCGCGGCACCCCAACACCATCTTCAGGCGAGCCTCTCCAGGAGCAAGGCATGACCGAACGTCGCATAGGAGTGATCCTGATTGATGACTCCGCCGTGGTGAGAAAGCACCTGGCCGAGTTGCTCGCCTCCGCAGGAATCGATGTCATCGCAACCGCGAGCGATCCCCTGTTTGCCTGGCCCAAGATGGAGGCGCGCTGGCCCGACGTCATCGTGCTTGACGTGGAAATGCCACGCATGGATGGCCTGAGCTTCCTTCGCAAGGTCATGAGCGAACGACCGACTCCGGTCGTGATGTGCTCCACACTCACCGCTGCAGGCGCTGCAACCACGATACAGGCGCTGGCCGAGGGCGCCGTCGGCTGTGTTGCCAAGCCCAAGATCGGGTTGCGCGACTTCCTCGGCGATCCGAGCAACGGCCTGGTCGCGGCGGTGCGTGCGGCGGCGCTGGCCAATGTGCGAAGGCTTCGATTGCCCGCGACTGGCACAGCAGCTGCCGGCAGCCTGATGGCGCGCCCACCCGAACCATCACAGGCCGTATCCCGCGCGATGGCCGAGACCACCGACCGCGTACTGGCCATCGGGAGTTCCACGGGCGGCGTGCAGGCCATCGAGACCGTGCTGACCGGCCTGCCGCGCACAACGCCCGGGATCGTGATCGTCCAGCACATGCCGGAGTCGTTCACTGCCGCCTTCGCCGGACGACTGAACAGCGTGTGCGTGCTCGATGTGCGCGAGGCTCGCGACGGCGACCGGGTGATACCCGGACGCGTGCTCATCGCTCCGGGGGGGCGTCACATGCAGCTCGTGCGCAGCGGCGCGCAGTACCTGGTTACCGTGAGCGACGGCCCGCTGGTCAATCGTCACAAGCCGAGTGTCGACGTTCTGTTCCGGAGCGTGGCGCAGCATGCGGGCAGCAATGCCGCCGCGGTGCTGCTCACCGGCATGGGCGACGATGGCGCGCGCGGCCTGCTGGAGCTTCGGCGGGCAGGAGCCCGCACGGCGGCGCAGGACGAGGCCACCTGCGTGGTCTTCGGTATGCCTCGAGAAGCCATCACGCTGGGTGCAGCCGCCGATGTGGTGCCGCTGCACGCGGTGCCGGACTGGCTGCAAAGAGTTGACCATGCCGCCACGGCCGCTTGAACCGTCTCGGCGCCACGAACAGCACAGGCTGACGGCCGCTTCTCGGGCATACGCCCGGATGGCCTTCTGTCCAGCATAGACCGTCCACGTCCCACCGTCAGTGCCACCATGATCGAACGACACCGGACTCGCCAAACCCACTGGGCCTACGCCCGGTTGATGCAGGCACTGGCCCCGGGCGAGCGGCTGATGAGCCGCCTGCGGCTGCACGGCAAGCTTGCGCTGCTGGGCGTGCTGGTGGTGACTCCGCTGCTGTGGCTCGGAGCGATCAGCATGCATGACTTGTGGCGCGAGCTCCAAGCAGGGCAGCGCCAGAGTGCAGGTCTGCAAGCGCTGGAGCGGCTCGTCCGGGTGGTGCCCGAACTGCAGCTGCAACGTGCGCTGCTGAACGACGAGGCGAGCGCGCCCGCACCCGCACAGGCGCAATCACTGGCCACCAGCCGGCGCAATGTGGACGAGGCGCTGCTGGCTCTGGAAAAGGCGATGGCTATCGGACCGTTGGCCCCGGCGCTGGACTCGTGGCACCCCCTGCAAGAACGATTGCAGGCCAGCACACGGGGTACCGAGACCGGGTTCGCCGCGCAGTCGGAGCTGCTGGACTCCGTGTTGCGTCAGCTGCGGCGGGTGGCCGAGGTCTCGGGCCTGCTCTTCAACGGGGACGCCGTCGCCATCGAGATGATCGATCTGCTGGTCAACGTCGACCCGCCGCTTTCCGAGGCTCTGGCCAAGACCCTGGCGCTCGGTGGCGCTGCGCATACAGCACAGAGCAGGAGCCCCGCAGAGCTGGCCGAGGTGCTGTCCGTGGGCCAGCTTGCAGCACGGCTGAAGCTTGGCCTGAACGATCGCCTGGAGGCCCTGGCACGGCATGGCGGTGAGGCACCGGGCTCGGCCGAGCCCGCCCGTGTGGCCGTGGAACAGTTCATGCGCGACGTGGAAGCGAGTTTCGGCACGGCGGACGGTATCCGGGACGCCGATCGATTTCGCGAACGAGGCACGCAAGCCCTTGCGCTCGTCCATGCGCTCCAGCGTGACCTGATCCTGCGGCTGCGGGAACGCATCGCCGACAAGGAGCGCCAGCTTTGGCTGGAGCTGGCCACCCGGGCGGCCGGCATTCTTGCCGTACTCTTGGCAATCGGCTACTTGATGTCGGCCATTGTCGTGAGCATGCGCCGCTCGCTGAACCGCTTGCACAGGGGCATCGCAGCCATCGCGGCCGGGAACCTCGCCCATCCCCTGCGGGTTTCCGGGCGCGACGAACTTGCCGAGATTGGCAGGGTCGTCGAAGCCATGAGCGCGCGGCTGTCGACCATGGTGGCCGAGATCCGCAACAGCGCCAGCTTCGTCAATCTGACCGGGCAGGAGGTCAGTTTCGGCAGCTCTCGCCTTGCCGGCCGCACCGACGAACAGGCCGGCAGCCTGCGCAGCTCGATCGCGGCGATCAGCAGCCTGTCGGTCGACATGACGCGCAATGCCAAGGCCGCGCAAGAGCTTGACAAGCTCGCCCAGAGCCTGACTGGCCAGGCGGAGACGGGACACTTGGCGATGCAGGAGACGGTGAACTCGATGCGCCAGCTGCAGCAGGCTGTCGAGCGGGTCTCCGAGATGGTCCGGGTGATCGATGAAGTCGCGTTCCAGACAAGTATGCTCTCGCTCAACGCGGCCATCGAGGCCTCGCGCGCAGGAGAGACCGGCCGCGGGTTTGCCGTCGTGGCCACCGAAGTTCGCCAACTGGCGCAGCGTTGCGCCGAGTCGGCCGAGGAGATCCGAGTGCTGATCGGCGACACCGGCGCGCAGGCGCGGCTGTCGACCGAGAGACTGGATGCCGCCAGCAGCAGCCTGGACGGGGTGGTGCGAGGGGTCCGTGACATCTCGGGCGCGCTGCGCAGCATCTCCGACCACAGCACTCAGCACAGCCAGGATCTGCAACAGGTGACTCATGCGGTGGGCAGTCTGGACGAGATCACGCGAGAGAACGCGAAGCTGGTGGAGCAGTCGGCCACCGCTTCCCACGCGCTGGTCACCCGGGCGGATCGGCTGCGCGATGCCGTGTCATCGATGCGCCTCCGCCAGGGCTCGGCGGATGAGGCGCTGGGCCTGGTCGAGCGCGCGCTGGCCCACGTGAAGGCAGTGGGTCTGGAGAAGGCTGTCGCCGACTTTCATGACCCCTCAGGGGCCTTCATGGACCGCGATCTGTACGTGTTCGCCTTGGGCCGCGACGGTCGCTACGTCGCCTTTGGTGCGGAGCCGGACAACGTGGGGCAGCTCTACAACGTCACGAAGGGACAGGACGCGGGGTTCCTGCAGTCAGCCTGGGCTGCAGCCGAGGCCGGCGGCGGCTGGGTCCAGAGCACCGCCATCGACCCGATCACGCAGCGTCCCAGGCCGAAGGAAAGCTGGATCGTTCAGTTGGACGAAGAGACGTTGCTTGGATGCGGCGTCCACCGGGGCGAGGCGACCGACCCGGTAGCCCAGCCGCTGGCCGCAAGCACAGCCCAGAGCGAGCACCACCCCAACCAGCCTGCCCACGCCCCGGCTTGAATGCCGGGCGGGACGGCGCGAACGGACGGCTCCGCCCGACTTCTTGGAGAAGCCTTTCTCCAGCGGCAAGCCAGGCGCGCGTCTGATCGGCATCGATGCACCTGCGGCCGATGCAGCATGGCACCAACCCTCAAGCGCAGGGTCGACCTCAAGAGTGTCGCGAAAGCGGCCGATACACCCTGGAAATGCCGGAGTTCCCAGACCGCTGCCGCGTCTGGTGTCTTTCATGAACAAGCCTGCCTGCCTCGCGACACTGCTGCTGACCGGTGCCCTCTCGTTGCCAGCCCTTGGGAGAGAGAACGCTGCGAAGGACGAAGCCTTGCGTTTGATCAATCGCGGCGTGGTGCTCTTCATGGCGCAGAGCTCCGATGCGAGCTGCCCATCAACC